>JAFZWC010000037.1 GCA_017617475.1 Bacteroidales bacterium | reverse complement strand
TTTCGCTGACATGGACAAAGCCACGTTTCTCAAAGAAACGGTGCGCGGGATGGTTGTCCTTCCCAGACTCCAGAAAAATGTCCTGGATTCCTTTTGAATGCAACCAGTCTATGGCGGTCTGCAACAGAGTATTGCCCACGCCGCCGCCACGGCACTGGGGATTCACCAGAATGTCGCCGACCATACCGAAGCGAACATCACCATCCCCTTCGATATCGGCAGCGCAGAATCCCATTAGGGTCCCTTTGTCATCGACGGCCTTCCATACATGCGAGACAGCATCGTCGCTCATCTGATAAAGAATACCCTTCATCCATTTTTCCCGGGCATCCGGGGCGGGACGGGTAACCAAACGCCCGTCCTGGACAAATCCTTCGCCCACCCCCATCTGGAGTTCTCCGTGGGAGATATACTCGGGATGGGCGGTAATATGGCCGATGAACAGGTCGGCAAGAGCCGCAGCGTCTGCGGCCGTTGCCGACACTATTCTGATATGCATCTCTTGCTCTTCCATACTACAAAGAGAAAACCTTCTTTCCTTCGAAGTAAGTAGCAGCGGGTTTGGCTTCGTGAATCTCTGTCTCAGGGCAGGTGAGCACGTCCTTATTGACCAGGAGGAAATCGGCATACTTGCCTTCGCTAATGCTGCCTCTTTCTTTCTCGACGAGCATCTGCTTGGCCATGTTTATGGTCAGGGACGTGAGGGCCTGTTCGCGGGTGAGGAGCTCTTCGGGCCACCAGGGGGCGCCATCCTTCTCACCGTAAAGCATGCCTGTCACCGCAAGTTCCATGATGCCGAACGGGTCATCGGGGCTGCCGCCCAGGGCAGGGAAGTCTGAGTGGGAGGTTACCGTGATGCCGTTGTCGAAATAGGACTTCATCGGATAGGATTTGCCCTCCACGCCAGCGGGCGCCATACCGTGCTCGCGGATATAATCGGCCAGCCAGGCCGGACCATGGTGCCAGAGCATGCCGGAAGTGACATACATGTTATGGTCGGCCATGCGTTTGTAATCCTCCGGATTGACGTTGCGTACATGTACCAGCGTATTGCGAAGCTCATCCTTCCCGCCATTGGCGTATGCGCTCACAACGCAGTTGACAGCCTTGTTGCCCATGCAGTGGATGTGCATGGTGATGCCATTGGCGTTGGTCTTGCGCGTTATGTCGGTCAGCTCCTCTTCCGTCCAGTTGGCCAGGCCCTGGTGTCCGTCGGGATACAGCGGCTCCACATAGCCCGTACCGCCTTCCACCGTGCCGTCCATGAAGAGTTTGAGCCAGTTGGTCTTGACGTGCGTGCTGGCGTATTGCTGGACATCTACGGCATTTTTCAATTCTGCTTCCACATTCATCCAGCTTTCCACCTCATAGGTGAGGCCCAGGATGATATTCATATCTCCGGCCTTGTCCATTTGCTGGGCGGCCTTGAAGAAATTGGTGTTATAGAAATAGTTGCCCCAGCCGTCAATGTACATGGTATAACCCTCTGAGAGCATGTGCTCCTGGACCTTTTCCACAACCACTTTGGCAACGTCAACGGGATAGAGGTGCTCGTTGTCCAGGAAAGAACGGGTATACGTTCCGGCCTGTTCTTTCAAGAAACCGGTAGGGGTTCCGTCGGCGCCCATCACAATCTCGCCGCCGCGGATGTCCTTATCCTTTTTGAGCACCGTACCATCGGCTGCCATAATGCCGGCCTTGACCAGCATAAGGGTATTCGCCACACCTTTGTGTCCCTCGTCATCCGCAAAGTACATGGGAATATCGCTGCAGATGGCATCCAGCTGTTGACGGGTAGGGATATGATCCGTGAAGGTGAAGTAGCTCCAGCCGAAGCCGAAGATGGATTTCGCCCCTGTCTCCCTGGCCTTTTTGACGGCGGCGGGAACGAGTTCGTTCAGGAACTTTTCGGGCGTAGCCCCAATGGCCACCGTTCCTACTATCGGCAGGGCAACGCCTATCGAATAATGTGCGTGACCATTGCCGCAGGAAGGCATCACAAGGCCTTTGCCAGAGTAGTCCAGGACCTCTGTCTTGCCGGCTTCAATAAAGGCTTCGGCGCCCTTCTTGTCCCCCACATAAACATACTTGCTGTCCTTTACGGCGAAGGCTTCAACAATCTTATTGTCTTCGGAAGTGAAGATTTTTCCATAGACCACAAGGTCTGCAATGATAGTATTATTCATATCTTTATTTCATTTTCTTTCCACCGAAATACACCTGGGCCGGCTTGTTGTGGCTAAAGCCGTCGGGATCGGCCTTCAGGAGGTCGTTGTCGAACACCAGGAAGTCGGCGTCCTTGCCCACTTCGATGGAGCCCTTCTTATCTTCGATGCCCAGCTGCTCGGCACCTTTGATGGTGTAGCCCAGGAGCATTTCTTCGATGCCCATTCTTTCGTTTTCGGGAGGACATACCTGAGGGACTCTGGCGAATGCAGGAACCGCTGTCTTTTCAGTAGACCGGCGTGTCATGCCGATTTCCATACCCAGATAAGGGTTCCAGGTCATGAAATCGCCGAAAACGATATTGTCGCTGGACCAGGCCACCTTGGCGCCGCTGTCCCAAAGCGTTTTGCAGCGGAACTCCTTTCTGGAGCGTTCCTCGCCAAGCCAGGAAGCCGAAATAGCGGGATCTCCCGCATGCCACCAGGGCGTGAAATTCGCATAGACGCCTATCTTTGCAAAACGGTCCAGATCGGCGTCGTCCTGAATCTCCAGGTGCGCGCAGGTGACTCTGACTTTTAAGCTGTCTCCCATCTCTTTTTTCGCCATTTCAACGCCATCCAGAACGGTGCGTGAAGCACGCTCGCCCACGGTGTGAAGGTGAAGGTCCAGATGGGCCTCATTGAGGTTCTTCACAAGCTCACAGATTCCCTCTGCGGAAAAAGCGGTAGATCCCGTGGTATGGACATCCACATAAGGGGTGACCATGGCAGCGGTATGGATTCGCTGGGTTCCGTCCATGAAAATCTTCATGGTATGGACCTTCAGGTGCTCGGTGTCAAATTCGCGATGAAAGCGTTTCACCTCCTCGAGTCCCTCCTTGGCATCCCGCTCGGCATTGACAACCAGGCTGCCGTCAACGTAAACGGGCAGTTTCCCCTGCTTGTCCAGAGCTTGCAGGCGTTTGTAAACCTTCTCGTGGAATTTGGCATCCCCGGGAAGACCGGCATCAAAAACCGCGCATACCCCATATTCCACCGAGAAATCGATCCAGCGTTTCAGACACGCGTCAACCTGCTCATCGGTCAGTTCCATCGAGCTGTCCAGAATGATAGGTATTTCCGCTGCACCTTCAATACAATTACCGGTCACGTGTCCGTCCTTGTCACGCACAAAAATAGCAAGTCCCGGAATGGGATCCGGCGTGTCGTCCGTAATACCATGCCGTTCAAGGATCTTGGAGTTCACCCAGATGCTGTGTCCTTCGCCTTCCTGAATCTGAAGCTCGGCATCAGGACAAATTGCATCCAGATCCTCCTTTACGATATCCTCCCCTTTGAGGAATACTTTCTCCAAAACGAACCTGTATCGTTTCTCCCCGGGATTCTCTTTGATATATTTGGCCATCATGTCCAATGCTTCCTGCTTGCCGTTGGGCTCCAGGCGTTCTCCCATGGGTGCGTACTCAAAACCCACCGGAATGGTCATGTGGACGTGGCTGTCGATGATGCCGGGCATGATGAACTTGCCGCCAAGGTCTGTGACAGGGCCATCAAAGTCCTTCAGGCCGGCCTCGTCGCCCACATAGACGAATTTGCCGTCTTTCACCACAAGGGCGGTGGCTTTGGGGTTCTTCTTGTCGGAAGTGTAGATCTTCGCGTTTTTGATAATGTGGTCTGCTTTCATGGTTATTGGTTATTATTGGTTATTCTGTTCTTAAAGATCGCCTTTTAAGCCGAGAATACCAATAAGAAAAAGGTCTCAGGATGCAAGTTTTGCAAATCCTGAAACCTTTTTGCAAATTCTGAAAGTCAGAAGGAAGCCGATCGTCTACTTCAGCAGTTTTTTACGCAGTTTTTCCTGGTCCTGGGCAGTAAAGCCGAGAGCCTTCTCCAGATAGGCCGAAAGGCTGCCGTACTGCGAATCAATAAGGTCCAGGGTGCTCTGGAAATTCTCCGTGCTAACGCCCACCATGGCGCGGACAAAACCGAGTTCGGCCTCACCGCCGCCCATTTCAATAACCTTTTGACAGAGGGCTTCCACTTGATTCGCGTAATAGACATTGGAAAGGTCGAAGTCTTTCACAATGGTCTCACGGCTGGCTCCCAGTGCAGCCAAGACGAAGGCAGCACCCCAGCCGCAACGGTCTTTCCCCTGTGAACAGTGCCAGAGGACGCCGCCATCGGCGTCCAAAACGCCCTTGAGGAAGGCGCCGTAACGCTGCTGGGACGTAGAATCTGACACGATGGCCGGATAAAGCTGGCGACCCATTTCCTGCGCCCTGGGATTAAATGCATATTCGGCCAGGCGTTCCATAAAACCGCTCACCTTGAAATGGGTTGTGTCGGCACGGCCGGCGGTGAAGCCTTCGACCAGTTTTTGCGGCAGGGTGGAAAGATGCGTGTTGCACACTCCCTCCATCTCCCGGTCCGGCGCCCCTGCTACCTCGGCGTCAAAACGGAAGTCATAGACGTCGCTCAAGTGGAAACGGTCCTTAAGAATGGCCACATCCTGGTCGCTCGCAAGGGTCAGATTCCCAGAACGGACAAGCTTTCCCCAGCGGATGCGGCGTCCGTCCTGCATCACCAGACCGCCCAATTCACGTCCATTTTCAATCCCTTCAAAAGGAATGACTCTGTCTTTGGGTGTATTATGGTTGCACCAAGTACTCAATTTAGATATTTTTTAGATCCTTACACCCAGGATGAAGTCCAGGCTGGCGGCCCGGGAAAAATGGTGGCTCTTACAGCTGAAGCCCAAATATGTATTGGCCAGCTTGGGAAAGACGATTTTGCCGCCGATGCGCTGGTATAGGATGCCATCCTGCTCGGCCACACCCAGATGCTTGTAAAGATAGACTCCCACCTGGAACCAGGCGGTAAAGTTACCGTAATGCAGCTGCTGAACGGCCGATATGCCCATGCTCAGGGGCCGGTAATCATACTCTTCCGGGTTCAGCTTGGGATGGAGGATGCGCTCGCTGCTGGCGACGCTTTGCAGGAAACTCTTCGGAAAAAAGAAGAAGTCCAAGCCCAGGCCCGAGGAAAGGGTAGGCTTGTACTGATAGCAGGCGCTGGTGCCAAGGGTGTATGTGGGCCAGGGCGAGGTTTTGCCCGTGGCCTCAAACTCCTGGGCGCAGCGGTGCGCACCGTAGCCGGCAAATACCTCGTAGAGCATGCGCTTCTGGAATGCCGGTTTTTCATGGCCCTTGCGCTCCGGAATCCTGGGTTCTGCCATGGCGTATCGGGCCGATGCCACTACATCCACCCCGTTGAATCCTGCGTTGGGATAAGCCAGGCGGCCGGTGGACATGTGAGTAAGAACGCCCGAGAGCCCCAGCTGAAGATGCGGCGTGGGACGGAACTCCAAGTGCAGACCGGGGGCCAGATAGACCAGGGCGGCCGAACTGAAGATAATGTTCTCGGGATTGTCATTCTTGTCATAGACAGCGCTGTTGAATGCCACTCCCAGGGAGAAATTGTAGCCGAAGGAGAACTTCCGGGTACGGATGAAGTCCCTTTCAATAAAGCCATAGAGGGAGAGAAGGTCGCTCAGATGGGACTGTCCCACCCAGTCAAAGTGGCTGGTTCCCTTCCAGTTAACGCCAAAGCCGATATTGGGGAAGTCGTACAGCGAGGCAAAGGACAAAGGATCGTCGGAAGAGGTATAGTAACCTATGCGCAAATCGGCCGTGGGGTACCAGAAAGAACGCGTCAGATTATCGAAGCGCCCGGGCTCATGCAGCATGTAACCCGCGCCCCCGGAAGCCGTTACATTCCATCGTTGCCCCTCCTCCTGAGCCTTCAGGGGGGCACAGAATACCAACGACGCAGTGGCCAGGAGGAGGGTAGTGACCTTTTTCTTCCTAATCATGGATTATTCTTTCGTTTCCTTTACATAACAGGCCACCAGACCGTAGGTGATGGTGGGACGGATCCAGATTTCTACCAGCATGTAACTGGTGAATTCATCGGTGGGTTGCAGGATAATTACGATGTTATAAATCATGGAAATCAGCATGTCCACCACAAAGATGGACCACAAGTTACTCTTGGTATAAGTCTTCGAGTCCTTGCGGCCATAGAAATAGGTGAGCATGATGAGCAGCGACACGGAAAGAACCAGGCAGGCCTTTTGGACAATGGGGTTGTCCAGTTGAGGAGGAAAAAGGATATCCCGCAGCAGCACGGCAATGGCCACACATACGGTACACCAATAGTTGAACTGCTTGGTGGTGATGCGACCGCCCAGGAAGTACATCCACATCATTACCACACAGGCAATGTAGAACAGGTTGAGAACCAGTTCCGGCCACGTATTCTGCAGGCCGAAATGCCACACGCCGTAGAGCATGATGCCCACGGAGAGTACCGCGGCCACGGCGGTAACCGCGATATTGAAGATGTCCGATTTGTTCTTGAATCTGATACTCATAGCTATAGGTTTTTATTTGTTGTCATCAATCATATGCACATCGCGCTGCGGGAACGGGATGGTGAAGCCGTTTTCGGCCAGGATATTATAGATGAGTTCCCGGCATCTGTACCGGAATTCAATCTGCTCCGGCACCAGCACCAACTGTTTCACCGCCACATCCACGGAGCTGTCTCCAAAGTTGTCGAAGCGGATATTGATACCGTAATTAGGTTCAATGATATCCCGGCCGTAGGCGTCTTTTGTCTTGAGCGCCTCCAGGCCTTTCTCCAGTGCTTCCCGCAACTTGTGGAAGTCGGTGCCGTAGGCAACACCAACCCCTATGACGGTCATTTCGTATGCATTATTACGGGTGAGGTTGGTGAAGTTCTTGCCGAACAGGGAAGAGTTCAGGAAGGCCACCTGGGTACCGTTGATGGTTTCCACCAGGGTGGTCTGGTAGTTGATATCCACCACCTTGCCCCGGACGCCGTCACAATCGATCCAGTCCCCAACCCGCAGGCGGCCGCCCATGAGCTGGATGCCGTAGATGAAGTTGTTGAGGATGTCCTTGAGGGCCAGACCGATACCGGCAGACAAACCACCGGCAATCAGGCCCAGCGAGTCGGTGGGGATATTCAGCGTAATGATGAACAGGTCTATATACACAAACCAGACGAACACGCTGATGAGGCTGTTCCCAAGGGCCAGATTAATCTCGTTGCCCCGCACCGTCTTGCGGTTGTTCTTCCGCATGAAACGACGGTACTTGTAGGTTTGCCACAGGGCGTGAATGGCCTTGTTCAAGTACCGGAACACGAAGAACAGCCCTGTCAGGAACAGAATATCATAGACGGATACCCGGAATTCACCCTGCCGGAAGAAGGGCTCCTCGAAGATGGTGTTGTACAGGTCGTTGAATTCGAAGATACTCAGCGCCCAATAGACGCAGGTGGGAATGGAATAGAGCACAAGCAGCGGAAGAACTACCTCCCGGATGAGGTCGTAGAACCAGGTGGCTCCGAACAGAAGCTGTTCCTTGGCCGGCCCGGACACGTAGGTAATCTTGGCTCTCTGGGCCGATATCCGCTTGTCCAGCCGCTTCTTCTTGTACAGGAGCGTCAGGCTCCACACAGAGGCAATGGCCAGGATGAGCGCCAGTTGGAAATACCACCACACCAGGATGATCAGCGCCAGGAAAACATAACCGGCAAAGCTGATAATCAAGGCAATCGTCGTAATGCCGAAGGAAACCCATCCTATCACCACGTCGGTGCGGTCGGCCTTCTTGCTGCGCCCCAGATTGGCCAGCAGCTGCCACACTGCCATGCACAGCAGCAGCGGCGGAAAGAAGAAATTCAGGAAGGAGTTGGGAACGAACAGAACCCGGCAGCTGATTACGAACAAAGCCGCAGCAATGGTGGGCAGATAAATGCGTGCGCTGTATTTGAGCTTGGAAGGTTCCAACCTCACCAGCAGGGCCGTGTAAATGGCCATGAGCAGCCAGATGAAGGTATCCATGATGGCGATGCCCTTGCGCGAAATGTCGTCTTCTGTTGCCTCATAGCTGAGAGCCATGAACAGGATGCAGGCCAGCAGAAGGGCCACATAGCGTCTCTGTTCTTTGGCCACCCACTTCCCCATGGGCTTCACAAAGCGGTAGAGCGGCATCAGGAGAAGGGCCGACAGCCCCCAAATGACAAAGAATGCCACCAGATAAAACAGAATCCAGTACAACCGGGCCGAGTTGACCAGTTGATTGTTCTGGGTAATCTCATCGGATTTATAGTCAAACTCATCCTTTTCAAACAATTGCTGGATGAAAGAGAGACTGTATTTTTCGCCCATGGCGTCCATGGCATCTTTCCAGTACTCGCCGGGATGGCTCAGGATAGCTATCCAGGGGGTCTGTCCCTCATGGAAAACCTTGTCCTGAAGAATCTCATAGTAATCCCTGGCATAGTCATAGGATTCCTCCATGCGCAGCCTTGCTTCCCGGTAATGCGTACTGTCGGCCATTACCAGATCCCGCGTTTCGGCATACATCTTCAACAGCTCGGCGGCATAATGCAGGCAGGAGTCACGGTCTGCCTGGCCGGCTTCGCTCAATATGAATGCAGGGATGGTTTCTTCCCCAGCGACGGTATCCCGCGCCTCATTGTAGGCCAGGACGGCCTCCACCTGCTCCTGGAGTTCCTGCTGGAGGAGGCTCTCATTCTGCATCAGATGCACGTCCAGTGAATCATTGTGGTACGCCAGGCTGTCCGGCACCACTTCTACATCCCTGAGTTCCGGAGGGAGACGGCGGAGCGACTCGATCAGACGCGCATAGCGGTTGATCTCCACATCCAGGGAAGATACTATGCGGTCGTAAGGCGTGCGGTTCTTGTTGAAGTCATTGTATTCCTGGGTTACCTTCTCCAGCGCATAACTGATGTCGAAGGTATATTCCTGTTTCTGAGAATACAGCATCAGGGACAAGTCATTGCACTTTTTGACAATGTCCACCATCTTCCGGTGCTGCACTTCATACTTTTGTTCCATCTGTTCACGTGTCCTGCCTATCTGCGAGTAGTCGTGATACAGCTCCCTGCGTAGATTGG
This sequence comes from Bacteroidales bacterium, assembly GCA_017617475.1. The sequence goes on along the minus strand of JAFZWC010000037.1, from coordinate 43,761 downwards.
AAAGTGTCGCATCCAGGCCCAGTCCTGTAAAGACGGCCATGGCCGGCACAGCCACTGCGAGCAGTGCCACCAGGATGCTGAAGAGTTTGCGTTTTTTCATAATGCGGTTAATCTGGTGATTAAGTTAGCTGTTTTCACCGGAAGTCACAATAGGGAAGGGATTCCGGACTGCAAGTTTTGCAAATCCTGAAACCTTTTTGCAAATTCTGAAAGTCGGAACTACTCTTCAGCATCGCGCATCCACCGCGTAACGGGCATTCCCATGTTCTGTTTGAACGTGGCGCTGAAGGTGCTGTAGCTATGGAAACCGCTCTCGAAAGCCAGCTGCTGGGCTGTGAAAATACGCTGGTCGGCCACGGCTTCATGATACAGGCGGACAAAATGCTTCACGCGCAGGCCGTTGATGTAAGCGTTATACGTGAGCCCCTGCTGGGCAAAGTGCTGGCTCAGGTAGTAACGGTTGGTTCCGATGGTCTGGGCAAGCTGGGCCAGGGTGAGGTCGTGCTGCAGATAGAGCTGCCCTTCCTCACATTGTTTTTTCAGGAGGGGGCCGATGCTGGAGGGAATGGCCTGCTGCACGGATGTGTTCTGCGCATCTTCGGCCGGTTCGGCCTCGAGGGGGGTGTTCTCGCTCAGTTGCTGAAGCGTTTCCACGCGCCAAAGCAGCAGCACCACAATGATGATACAGTCAATTTGAAGAAGATATGCCAGAATATGGGCAGATTCAGTGGTACTGCTGTACATAACGAAAAACAACAGGAACACGGCCAGAATCAAAAGGCTCTGCCAGATCTCTTTGTTCTCCAGGTCGGCGTAGTTGTCCCGCAGCCAGCGTCTGTATTGACGGACGGCAAAGAACACGTACAGTATGAGCAGCGCATACAGCGCAAAGACATAAAGGGTAATCAGGGTATAAAGAGATTCATCTCCCCGGATGAGGCTCAGACTCATCATTACAAATGCAGGGATCAGCAACACCACCACGGGCCAGACAACACGATGCTGGTCCTGGAGCATAGATAACAGGACTCCCGCTATGGTGGGAAACAGCACCAGCATATCCAGGCCGCAGACCAACACGTAGACCGTAGACGTAGGATGATAGGCGTATAACGGCCAATATATGTGGCTCAACGCAGAAGCCACCATAAAGGCCGCCGCCCACCGGCGCAGACGCACGGGAGACGTCACCTCCGGCGCAATGGCGTTGCCACGCCGCAGCAGCAGATAGAGTGCCGCTACAACATTCAGCATGATTACGCCACCATAAAGGAGGACAAATACTAATTCCTGAAGAATCTCTTGCGGTTCCATTATGGATGCTAAGTTAGTAAAATTTGGGAAAATAATAAGAACGCATTAACTTTATAGAATCAAACCACATTGAAATGAACAAGAAACTGCAGCTTATTCCGGTGATGCTCTGCTTCTTCGCCATGGGGTTCGTGGATCTCGTGGGCATCGCCTCCAATTATGTTCAAAACGATCTGGGGCTGAGCGACTCGGCCGCCAATATCTTCCCCTCGCTGGTCTTTTTCTGGTTCCTTTTCTTCTCCGTTCCTACGGGGATGCTTATGAACAAGATAGGCCGGAAGAAGACCGTGCTGCTTTCGCTGGTGGTCACCGTGGCCTCCCTGGTGCTGCCCCTGTTCGGCGAAACCTACGGCCTCATGCTGGTGAGTTTCTCCCTGCTGGGCATTGGCAACGCCCTTATGCAAACGTCGCTTAATCCGCTCATTGCCAATGTAATAAATGGTGAAAAGCTGGCCAGTACCATGACCTTCGGCCAGTTTATCAAGGCCATCGCTTCCTTCCTGGCGCCGTATATTGCCATGTGGGGCGCTACGGCGGCCATGCCTTCCTTCGGCCTGGGCTGGCGGGTCCTGTTCCCGGTATATGGCATCATCGGCCTGGCGGCATCGCTGCTTCTTCTGGTGACGCCCATCCAGAGGGAAAAGGTGGCCGACAAGGCCTCTTCCTTTGTGGAATGCTTCAAGCTGCTGGGCAAGCCCATTATCCTGCTGTCTTTCCTGGGCATCATCTGCCACGTGGGCATTGACGTGGGCACCAACACCACGGCCCCCAAGCTGCTGATGGAAAGGGTGGGGATGACCCTCACCGAGGCCGGTTTCGCTACCAGTCTCTACTTTATTTTCCGTACCGTGGGCAGCCTGCTGGGCTCGTTTATCCTGGCCCGGTTCAACAACCGGAAATTCTTCCTGGTCAGTGTCATTTTCCTGGCCGTGTCCATGTGTGGCCTGTTCTTCGGCACAACCAAACTGATGCTCTATGTTGCCATCGCCCTGGTGGGCTTCGGCAATTCCAATATCTTCTCCCTGGTCTTCTCCCAGGCCCTGCTGGCCGTTCCCGAGAAGCAGAATGAAGTGTCCGGGCTCATGATTATGGGCCTGTTTGGCGGTACGGTGTTCCCGCTTCTGATGGGCTTTGCTTCCGATGCCGTGGGGCAGGCCGGTGCCGTTGCCGTAATGTTCATCGGCGTAATCTATCTCTTCTACTATTTCACCAAGATGCTCAAGTAACGCCATGATTGCGTCTCTTCTTCTTTCGTTGCTCTTTTCGGCCGCTTCTCCGGCAGAAGGCCCTGACAGCCTGGTTCAGGCGTTCCAAAACCCGTCCCGCGCGGCCCGGCCTTATGTCTGGTGGCATTGGATGGACGGGGAGGTTAGCCTGGAAGGCATCCGGAAAGACCTCCTGTGGATGGACAGCGCCGGCATTGCGGGCTTTCACCAGTTCGATGCCGGGGGAGTGAACATGCCCAAGGCGGCGCCCTTCAAAAGGCCCTATCTGACGGACAGCTGGAAAGAGGCTTTCCGTTATGCCATTGCCCTGGCCGATTCGCTGGGGATGGAGGTGACCGTGGCCAGTGCTCCGGGCTGGAGCAGCACGGGCGGCCCCTGGGTGTCGCCGGAAGACGCAATGAAAAAGCTGGAGTGGCAAACCGTGGATGTCCGGGGCGGAGACATAGATCTTGTGCTCCCGGAACTCAGCAAGATTACGGGGCAGTACAAAGACGTCCCTTATGCTCCGGAACATGTTTCCGTGGATGATTATGGCTATGACGTGGCTGTGGTGGCCGTCAAACTGCCGGAAGGGGACATGAGCATGGACCAGATGGGGGCCGATGTGAGCCGGGAGGAAGCCTCGGTCACGGTAAGCTTCCCGCGTCCCCGCCTGATCAAGTCCCTTACTGTGAAGGGGCGGCAAAGCGGATTCCGGCCCCGGGAAGGGGAAATCTATACCGATGTCCAGCTGCAAAGCAGCACCGACGGCAAAAGCTGGAAGCAGGTGTGCCGAATTCGGAAATCTCCCTTCGAGTATGTTACCATGAACATCCCGCCCACCCGGGCCAGGTATTTCAGGCTAACGGGAGCTGGCGTTGAGGATATGCAGCTCTACGGCGTGCGAAAGATAGAAATGTTTGAAGAAAAGGCGGGCTACTGCTTCCCGTACGACTTCAACCGCTTCCCCACAGCACCCATCGACAACGAAAAATGCATCAGGGCCGAAGAAGTTGTCATTCTCACCGGTCAGATGTCCCCGGACGGCCGGCTTGTCTGCCGCCTGCCCGAGGGGAAGTGGAGAATCTACCGCTTCGGGGCCTCGCTCACCGGCAAGATGAACCATCCCGCCTCGCCCAATGCCACCGGGCTGGAAGTGGATAAACTGGACAAGGGCGCCTGGAGCCGCTATTTCCACACCTATCTGGATATGTATAAGGATGCGGCGGGCGGAATGCTGGGCCCCAGGGGTATCACCCACCTGCTGGTAGACAGTTACGAGGCCAAGTCGGAAACCTGGTCGCCCTCCCTGCCGGAAGAATTCAAGCGCCGGAGGGGCTATGACCTCATCCCCTGGATGCCCGTCCTGGCCGGGGAAATCATAGGCGATGCCCAGAAGAGCGAGCGTTTTCTCCAGGACTGGCGCAAGACGCTGGGAGAGCTGTTTACGGAAAACTACGCGCGTATCGGCGAGTATGTGGCGGAATACGGCATGAAGGGAACCTACATTGAGTCGCACGAGTCCGGAAGGGCCTTCGTGGGCGACGGAATGGATGCCAAGCGGGCCGCTTCGGTTCCCATGGCGGCCATCTGGATGACGGACAGCCCTTCGGGTTCCATGCTCCCGGCCTCCATTTCGGACATCCGGGAAAGCGCGTCGGTGGCCCATATCTATGGACAGAATATTGCCGCCGCGGAATCTTTCACCGTGTCGGGCGACAATAAAAAGGCCTATACCTATTATCCGGAGAATATCAAGCCGGTGGCCGATATGGCCCTGGCCAGCGGCCTGAACCGCTTCGTCGTGCACGATTCGGCCTCGCAGCCCTCGGACGATTTCCTCCCGGGCCTGGGGCTCTTCAAATATGGCCAGTGGTTCCACAGAAACGAGACCTGGGCTTCCTATGCCAAGGTCTGGACCGATTACCTGGCCCGCAGCTGCCAGATGATGCAGGCAGGCCGCAATGTGGCCGACATCCTAGTCTTCTACGGCGAGGACACCAATGCCACGGCCGTCTACGGGGGAGAATCCTTCCGCTTCCTGCCCAGGATTCCTTTCGGCTTCAACTTCGATTACGCCAGCCCGGATGTGCTGCTGAACCGGGTTCGGGTACAGGACGGGTGCCTGGTCACCGACAGTGGCCAGAAGTACGCCGTTCTCATGATGGGGCGTACCGCCAAAGTGACATCGGCCGATCTGCAAAGCCGGATTGCGGAATTCCGCGCCGCCGGAGTGAGGGTTATAGGAGAGGATGAAGTTTTCCCCGAGACCCTGACGGCCGATGTGGTTTTCCCGGAAGGGGCCGTCCCCACGCGGATGTACGGAGACGCTTCGTCGGCCATCCCTGTCAATGAACGGGGATATGAGACCACCCTGGTGGGCATCCAGTTCGTGCACCGTGAAGTCCCCGGCAAGGCCGATATTTACTGGCTCAGGAACTTTACCGGGCAGAAGCAGGCCGGAACGGTGAAATTCCGCACGCAGGCCAGCCATGCGGCCCTCTTCAATCCCGAAACGGGGGAGGCGACTGCCCTGGATTGCTCTGATGCGGGCGGCGGTTATACGGCTGTGCCATATTCCCTGGCTCCCGGCGATGCCATGTTCTACGTGCTCACGGAAACTCCGCTGGGCGTTCCGGCCCCCAAGGCTCCCGGAGCGGTGAAAAAGACGCAGGTTCTGGACCGCTACTGGGACGTGGAGTTTGTGCAGAAAGGCGGAGAACGTGCCATGGAGACTTTCTCGGTGCTGAACGACTGGACGTCCAACAGCGACCCTGTGGTTAAGTATTTCTCCGGCACGGCGCATTACACCACCCATTTCAATATGGACAGCCTGGATGGGCTGGGCCAGGCCTGGATAGACCTGGGGGAGGTGAACGTGATGGCGGAGCTCATAGTGAACGGCCACCCGGCCGGCGTCCTGTGGCGCGCGCCTTTCGTATCGGCCGATATCCTTCCTTTCTTGAAGGAAGGCGACAACAAGCTGGAAGTGAACGTTACCAACCTGTGGGTGAACCGCATGATAGGGGACCGGCAAAAAAATGCCGAACCCGTAACACGGATTCGGCGGTTCTATGAGGCGGGGGACAGGCTGCTGCCGTCCGGCCTTCTGGGTCCGGTAACGATTACTCTATGGTAATCTGCTTTTTGGCTTTCTCGACTTCCACCTTCTTGAGCTTGGGGATGTTCACCAGGAGCACGCCATTTTCTACCTTAGCGGCAATGGCCTCGCGGTCAGTATCTTCGGGCAGGAGCATGGTCTGCTGGAACTTGGTGTAAGAGAACTCGCGGCGCACATAGTGGCCCTTCTTCTGCTCATTGGCGTCCTGCTTCTTCTCCATCTTGATCACAAGGTCTCCTTCTTCATCCAGATGGATGTCAAAATCGGCCTTGGTCATTCCGGGGGCGGCCAGTTCCAACTGGTACTGGTCGGGGGTTTCTAATACGTTGATGGCGGGGCAGGTGGCCTTCGGACGCTCCATCCAGCTGTTGTCAAAGAAATCGTTGAACAGATCCGGAACCCAAACTTGGTTGTTTCTTCTGGCGGGTAACATGGTATTAATCTCCTATCAGTTTTTATGTTTAACTTCTTTTGTTCCGAACGGGCTTTTGAACCGCGTTCGACAGAGGATATGGCAAACGCGGGGCCAATGCCTGAAATTGTTCAAAAGGTAGACAAAATGACAGATTGTCCTGTCAAAATGGCAAATAATACTGTCAAAATGGCGTATTTGCGGGATCCCGAAAATAGTTGTACCTTTGCTTACTTTCTATAGGAAGCCGAATGGAAAAGGGCGAACAGGAAATCAGGGATCATTGGTATGCCGTCAAGGTGTTCTTCAACAAGGTATTCAAGATGGAGGACATCCTGTGCGACATGGGCCTGGATACCTACCTGGCGGTGCGGAAGGTGCAGCTCAAGGGGGCCGAACACATGGCCGCCGCCCGCAAGCTGGCCTCGGTGGACCTGAACCACAGGCCGGACAGCCGCTACATCCAGGAAGGTCCCGTAATCTATGAACGCAAGCCCCTGGTAAACTCCCTCATCTTTGTTAAAGCCAACGCCCAGCAAATCAAGGAAGTGGACCGGCGCCTGACAGAAGATGCTCCCGGCGACAGGCCCCTGGGCTTCATCTATAAAAAGGCCGATTTCAAGGAATTCGCCACCATCCCCGAAGCTCAGATGACTTCGTTCCGCCTGGTTACCGAGTCGGGCCTCAGCGGCCTGGATTTCTTCGCGGACGATGAAATAACCCGATACAAAAAAGGCGACCGCGTACGCGTGACCGGAGGCCCGCTCAAAGGGGCCGAAGGCTACATCCGGCGCATCAAAAAAGACCGTCGTCTGCTGGTGTGCATAGAGGGCGTCATAGCCGTGGCATCCTCGTACATTCCTGCCGAACTGTTAGAAAAAGTACCAGAAGAATAATGCCGGCCGAAGGAAACATAGTGATCCGGCACGCCCGGGTGAACAACCTCAAGGACATTACGGTGGAGATTCCCCGGAATCGCCTGGTGGTGGTTACCGGCGTCTCCGGCAGCGGAAAGAGCTCCCTGGCCTTCGACACCCTGTTTGCCGAAGGGCAGCGCCGCTTTGCCGAGAGTCTCTCGTCCTATGCCCGTCAGTTCCTGGGCCGCATGGCAAAACCCGACGTGGAGGCCATCGACGGCATCCCGCCGGCCATTGCCATAGAGCAGAAGGTGAATATCAAGAACCCGCGCTCCACGGTGGCCACTACCACCGAAATATACGATTACCTGCGCCTGCTGTTTGCGCGCATCGGCCGCACGTATTCCCCGGTAAGCGGAGAAGAGGTGAAAGCCCATACGGTAAAGGATGTGATGGCCGCCATTGACGACGGAAAACCCCACGCCCTGTATATCCTGGCCGATTTGCGCTGGGATGCCCGCGAGGACAAGGTGGAACTGATGCTGGCCCTCAAGGAAGAGGGTTTCGGCCGCCTGTTCCAGCCTGCCGACGGCACTGTTCTCCAGATTGAGGACGTGATGAAAATGGACGGGAAGTATCCCGCCGGCCTCATGCTCCTGGTGGACCGCGTAAAGACGTCCGGCACCCTGGACGAAGACATGCGCGCCCGCCTGAATTCTTCCATCCAGTCGGCCTTTGACAAAGGCGACGGAGATATGGCGCTATGGGAAAAGCCGTCGGAAGGGGCAGAGGCTCCCGAATCCCCAGTCCATCATGCGGAGGAAGCGCTTCCCTCCGCTAAAAAGAGGGCCGATGCTCCGGAAAGCGCTTCCTCCGCTATGAATGGGGCCGATGCTCCGGGAAGGGCAACCTCATTGGGACTTCGGCGCTTCTGCTCCAGGTTTGAACGGGACGGAATCGTGTTCCGGAAGCCGGATGAGTATCTGTTCAGTTTTAACAGTCCGTTGGGGGCATGCCCGGTGTGCGGTGGGCTGGGGAAGATTGTGGGCATCAGCGAAGATCTGGTGGTGCCGGACAAGACCAAGAGCATCTACGACGGGGCCATAGCCTGCTGGAGGGGAGACAAGATGAGTTGGTTCAAGGATCAGCTCATCAAGAATGCTGAGGCGCTGGATATTCCCATCTTTGAACCCTATGCCAAACTCACCGAGGAGCAGAAGCGCGTGATATGGACGCACAGGGGGGACTATGAAGACCCCAATGCCTTCTGCGGACTGGACCAGTTCTTTGAGTGGGTCGAGAGCAACCGATACAAAATCCAGTACAAATACATGTTGAGCCGCTACAGCGGCCGCACCACCTGCCACGCCTGCGGCGGCAGCCGCCTGCGCAAGGAAGCCCTGTACGTAAAGGTGGCCGGAAAGACCATCCACGACCTCCTGAGTATGACCGTGGAGGAGTTGCTGAAATGGTTCGGAGATACACTCGGCCCTGCGGGCCTCGGTATGACAAGTGTCATTCCGAGCGAAGCGAGAGAATCTTATTTTACAGAGAATGAGCGGGCTATTGCTGGAAAGACCATCGAAGAAATCGTATACCGTCTTCAGTGCATCCAGGACGTGGGGTTGGGGTACCTGACGCTGAGCCGGGCCATGAATACGCTCAGTGGCGGCGAGAGCCAGCGGGTGAATCTGGTGACGGCGCTGGGCAGTTCGCTGGTGGGGTCCATGTACATCCTGGACGAGCCTTCCATCGGCCTGCATCCCCGTGATACAGAGCGGCTCATTGCCGTTTTGAAGCGCCTGCGGGACATCGGCAACACCGTGGTGGTGGTAGAGCACGACCCTGAAATTATCCGGGCGGCCGACTGCCTGATAGACCTGGGCCCCCGCGCGGGTTTGAATGGGGGAGAGGTGGTGTTCCAAGGTGCACCTGTCATTTCGAGCGAAGTCGAGAAATCTCTTACCCTCCAGTACCTTGCCGGCATCCGGAAGCCTTACGTTCGGGAAAAGAATCCCTGGCGGTACAGCATTACCGTGCAGGGGGCCATGCAGAACAATCTCAAGGACATTGACGTGCAGTTCCCGCTGAACGTGTTCACCGTGGTGTCCGGCGTGTCCGGCAGCGGCAAGAGCTCGCTGGTGGGAGACATCCTGTACCCGGCGCTGCACCGGCGCATCAACGAGACGGGCGACCTTCCGGGCACCTTCAAGGGCCTGGCCGGCGACCTCAGCCGCATCACCCGCGTGGAGTACGTGGACCAGAATCCCATCGGCAAGAGTTCCCGTTCCAACGCCGTCACCTATCTGAAGGTGTACGACGACATCCGCAAGCTCCTTTCCGACCAGCAGTACGCCCGCATCAACGGGTATACGCCGTCCTTCTTCTCCTTCAACCAGGAGGGAGGCCGGTGCCCGGAATGCCAGGGCGACGGCTTTGTGAAGATAGGCATGCAGTTCATGGCCGATGTCACCATGGTATGCGAGAGCTGCGGCGGAAAGCGCTTCAAGCCCGATATCCTGGAAGTCCGCTATCAGGGACTTAATGTAGACGATATCCTGAACCTGAGCGTGGAGCAGGCCATCGCCTTCTTCGGCGCACAGAAGGACGAGGCAGCCCGGAACATTGCCGTGAAGCTGCAGCCGCTGGTGGACGTGGGCCTGGGCTATATCAAGCTGGGCCAGCCGTCCAGCACGCTCAGCGGAGGCGAAAGCCAGCGCATCAAGCTGGCGTACTTCCTGTCGCTGGCTGCCGGAGGCCGGGAGCGTATCCTCTTCATCTTTGACGAGCCCACCACGGGTCTGCATTTTTACGATGTGGAGAAGCTCCTGAAGGCCTTTGACGTGCTAATTGGCAAGGGACATACTGTAATTGTGGTAGAGCACAACGTGGATGTGATCCGCAGTGCGGACTGGGTCATTGACCTGGGGCCCGATGCCGGAGACCGGGGCGGGGAAGTGGTATTCGCCGGAACGCCCGAAGACCTGAAGAAGCAGGGTAAAACCTTTACAGCAAAATACTTATGAAAAAGATAGCCGTCCTTACCATGGTCCGGAACGACGACTTCTACCTGCGCAAGTGGGTGGAGTATTACGGCCGTGAACTGGGCGGGAAAGAGCATCTGTATATTTATTTCGACGGTCTGGACCAGGAGATTCCTCCTTTCTGCGAAGGGACGAATGCCCAGAAGCTTCCCAAGATTGGCACCGACGTGGTTTCCAACGACAAGGGCCGCGTGGCGGTTATGAGCGCCAAGGCGGCGGAGCTGTTTGCCCAGGGCTATGACTTGGTGATAGGAACGGACTGTGACGAATTCCTGGTGCCCGATCCCTCGCTGGGGAAGGGCCTGACTGCGTTTTTGGACGGGGTTTCCGTGAAGGGTTGCGCTTCCGGCCTGGGGCTGGACTTCGGCCAGAAAATGGGGGAGGAAGGGCCTATTGACGATGGCCTCCCATTCCTGCGGCAGCGGCATTACGCCCAGCTGGGAACCCGTTACACCAAGGCTTCCATCTTGTCCGAACCTTTACAGTGGGGAAGCGGATTCCACCGGGTGAAGGGGCGTAACTTCCACATTGTCAAGGATCTTTATCTGCTTCACTTCGGCTACTTCGACATGGGGCGCATCGAGGCCCGTTTTCAGGATAAGTCCCGCTTGGAACAGGGATGGGAGAAGCACATGCGCAAGCGTTCGCGTACCATCCGGCTGGTGACGGGGCTCAAGGCCCGGGACTTTGGCCGATGGACCGCCTTTGCCCGCAGGGCCCAGCGTATCTTCCGGCCCCCTTATGCCTGGAACAAGCCCGGCATGCTGGGCCTGAAGATTATCGTGCGTATTCCGGACCGTTTTCAGGAGATTGTGTAGTCATTCTCAGAATTATTAGGTAATTTTGTTGCCTGTATGATCAATGTTATAGAGACAGCCATTCCCCAGTTGCTCATTCTGGAGCCCAAGGTTTTCGGAGATGAGAGGGGATACTTCATGGAGAGCTGGAGCCAGCGGGATTTCGAGGCTGCGGTATGCCCTATCCATTTTGTGCAGGACAACGAGAGCAAGAGCCGATACGGCGTGCTCCGGGGCCTGCATTACCAGAAGGGCCGGTTCTCCCAGAGCAAGCTGGTGCGCGTAGTGAGCGGCCGGGTACTGGACGTGGCGGTGGATATCCGTCGCGGTTCCCCGTGGTTCGGGCAGCACGTGGCCTGCGTACTGTCCGGCGAGAACCACAGGCAATTCTTCATTCCCCGGGGCTTTGCACACGGATTCGCCGTGCTCAGCGAAGAGGCGGTTTTCCAATACAAGTGCGACAATCCCTACATGCCGGCCGAAGAAGCGGCCATAGCCTGGAACGACCCTTCCCTGGCCATTGACTGGGGCCTCCCGGAGGCCGATATCATCCTCTCGGAAAAAGACAAGCATCACCCCCTGATGGCCGATGTGAAAGATCTTTTCGATTATAACACAGACTATTACGCAGAATGAGAGTACTGGTTACCGGCGGCTGCGGCCAACTGGGAATGAGCTTGAGGAGATCCTTCGCTGGCGCTCAGGATGACAGAATAGTGTTCACGGACGTCGTGGACGCTCCCGATACCCTTCCCCTGGATATTACCGACCTTGCGGCCATCAAGGCCATGGTGACAGAGTACCGGATTGACACCATCATCAACTGCGCGGCCTATACCAATGTGGACGCGGCCGAAGACAATGAGCCTTTGGCAGAACTCCTGAACGCCAAGGCGGTGGAGAATCTGGCCCTGGCCATGAAGGAGGTGGGCGGTCTGCTGGTACATATCTCTACGGACTATGTCTTTGGCGGAGAAGTCTATAATACCCCTTGCCGGGAAGAGATGGCCGGAGCACCTACCGGTGCATACGGCCGAACCAAGCTGCATGGGGAAGAAGCCATCCTACGCTCCGGTGTGCGCCATGTGATTATCCGCACGGCCTGGCTGTACAGCGAGTACGGAAAGAACTTTGTGAAAACCATGCTCCGTCTAACGGCCGAAAGACCGTCCCTGAAGGTGGTCTTCGACCAGGTGGGCACCCCCACCTACGCGGGAGACCTGGCCGCTGCCATTGTGCAAATCCTGCAGCAGGCAGAGGTGTCCCCGGAGGGCGCATCGGCCCTCTTAATAGCGCCCGGAGGGGATACCTCCGCCTGCATATATCACTATTCTAATGAAGGCGTGTGCTCCTGGTACGACTTTGCCAAGGCCATTGCGGAGTACTCCGGTCATTCGGCCTGCGACATCCAGCCCTGCCATAGCGACGAGTTCCCTTCCAAGGTGAAGCGCCCCTCCTATTCCGTGCTGGACAAGAGCAAGATCAAGGCGGCCTTCGGCCTAAGCATTCCCTACTGGACCGATTCCCTGAAAAAGTGCATCAGGAATCTGTCAGAGCCTCTTTGTTAACCCTCCAGCTGTCTTCTCCCAGCCCGTCCCCCTTGGGGCACACCGTAATCCGGTACCAGGTGTTCCGGAATACGTCGAAGTTGTTCAGGGATTCCCCCAGGTAGAAGCGATAGATGATTCTGTCGCCCACGCGGGTGTGCCAGGTGGGGGAGTGGTATTCGGCCTTTAATTCTATATAGGAACAGATGTCCTGGTAGGTGCCGTCGGCAAATACTTTTCCGCTGTCGGTGATTACGTTGTCCAGGAGGTCTCCCTGGCAGTTCTCCAGCAGGTACACGTAGATGCTGCGGCTAAGCCCGGCTCCCGACCCTTCGTTGAGGGCGCTCACCTCCGTTCCCGTTTTCGCATATCCCCGGGTGAAGGTCTCCTGCTGCCCGCTCACTTTGCTGGGCCCCACCAGCTGCACCGAGGAGGGGCAGGCTCCCACCCGTACGTCCGTCACTTTAAACTGGACGTCGGCCTGCAGCTGGCTGCGGTCTATGCTCAGTTCTATGCGGGCCATCAGGCGCTCCAGGGGTACTTCCAGGAGGCCGTCGTCCCCTGCGGTGACCCCTTCCAGGAAGGCGGCCATGGGAATGCCCTGCGTGAATTCGTCGGGGTAGGCCATGTGGTAGCGGTAGTCCCGTGCCTCTTCCAGGGTGCGGAAGGGAAGTTCATAGCCCAGATTGGCCGCGGCCAGGATGGTGTAGGGGACGTCCCGCAGAAGGGTGGTGTTGTACTGGACTTTTCCGTCCACCAGCCTGAGCGAGCGGCGGGGGACGAAGACCCTCTCTTCCAGCACGCCGAAGGCATTGAACACATAGAGATTGTAGTCGGTGATGCGGGTATCGTCCGGGTCACCTGCACGGGTGGCAAAGGAGCCCTGCGGCGTTAGGATGAGGGCGAAAGAGACCAAAGGCTCCTGCTCCCTTGTGCAGGCGGCCAGAACGGCAAGAAATAGTAATACGATTCTTTTCATAGCTAGAAAGTGACGGTGCTGGGTTCCCGGCTCTGCCAGGGAACGGTTTGGGTTTCAATCAGGACGGCGCCGGTGGATACGGGGATGTCCGGGTCGGGCGACCCCATCCGCCGCAGGGTAATGTCAAAGCTATACACTTTGGCTGGCTCCAGATGGGGGATTTCCAGGGGATAATAGCACAGATGGCCGTCCAGCGTGCCCTCCAGCACCAGCCGCGTGTGAGGAATTCCCTCCTGCCGCCCGGGATTGGCGTAGCAGAAAAAGCGGAGATCGGGATATTGGCGTGCGGGGCCGATTTCTCCCAATCCTTTCTTCAGTATCATTTCCGGGTGGGGAAGGGCCAGGGTGGCCAGACTGTCCAAGGATCCCGCATTGATCCAAGAAACCGGATGTCCGCCTCCCGGCCCCAGCGGCTTGTATTCCGTACCGGCGTAGGTAAGGTAAAGTTTGCTATTGGAAAAGAACTTGCCGGCGTATGGCCTGCCGCTGAAGTCGCAGGAGACGGAGTTGATCCGGATTTGGGACAGCATGGGCTGCAGGTTCAGGAGGGTCATCCGGGAGGCACTGTTGTCCAGCAGGGTTTCGGCCACCAGCTGAGGGGAGTCCAGGTCTTCCTCTTCCAGCCGATAGGTCTTTTTGCAGAGACTGCCGTAGTTGCGGATGTCCAGCCAGGGATCGGTGAGTCCGGCGGTGCCGGACAGGGCCACCAGCCGTTTGGCTCCGGCGCCCGACACCCCGTACTGGCGGGAATACCCCCTGATGTTCTGGAGCTGCTGGTAGGTGTCCAGGGTCTGGGCGCCCAGGGTGTCAAAAAAGAATAAATCGATGGTTTCCGGTGTTGTATTTTTTGTCCATTGTATATAAATTTGCGACTCGGTGTGAGCATCCGTATTGATGGATACGCGTTCGCACGAAGAAAAAAAGGCCGGAACCTGCAGGAAGGCAGTTATTGTGGCCACAGATGCGTAGCTAATGGATTGGTGCAGAATGTACGGGTGTAGTTGGGTAGAAGTCCGGCCTATGGGTGTTCTTCGTGTCATGGTTTGCGTCATTTGGTCCTGGGCAAAGCTAAGCATACGGGAGCCACTTATGCAAGCATCGTAAAAAAAGTATTGCTGTTTCCACCGAATCGGGCGAAAGTTTTTTTGTTTTAACTGAAAAGTCGGTTGATTTATTTATAATTCTTATGAATCTTGCGAGGTTTTTCTACCCCATGAGGGAGCTCGTCCCCATTTTTGAGAGTCAGGCGAGCCTTCTGCATGAGAGCGCCCAGCTTCTTTGCGACATGCAGCAGACGCTGGATCCCTCCCGCTGGAGGCAGGCTTTCTATGATATCCGTAACAACGAGCATAAGGGAGACGCCATGCTCACGGAATTCCGTGAAACGCAGCGTACGCTTCCCCTCAAGATGGGTGTGCGCCGGGAACTGAGCACCATTGCCATGGCCCTGGACGACGCCCTGGACGTGGTGAAGGATGCCTCCAATGCCGTGAATATCTACAATCCCGCCAAGATTGATTCCCAGCTCCAGGAACTCACCCGTATAATAGTGGACGAGGCCAGCGCCCTCCAGCAGATCTTCCCCCTGCTGTCCGATATGAAGAAGAACGCATCGGCCATCCTGCTCCAGACCGACCGCGTAACGGAACTGGAACACGATGCCGATGAGGCCTATGAGGCTTATGTGGGCTATATTTTCTCCGAAGAGCCCGACCTGAGGGAAATGACCAAGTACAAGAACCTGGCCGAGCTTTATGAAAAAGCCACGGACACCGAGAAACGGGTATCCGACTGCATCAGGATATTGCTGATGCGCTACGACAGCTAACAAAAAAACCGGCTCGTTCGAGTCGGTTTTTTTGATGTTTGAGATGCCCGGTTAACCTCCGAAGTTATCGAAGAGGATGCTCTCGGGAGCAACGCCCAGGGAATCCAGGAGGTCGCAGACACACTTGGTCATCATGGGCGGACCGCACATGAAGTACTTGATGTCTTCGGGAGCCTCGTGGTCCTTCAGATAGGTTTCGTTCATCACGTTGTGCACAAAACCAGCGGTGTACTTCACGCCGGCAGCATCGGCTGCGGGATCGGGACGGTCCAGGGCCAGGTGGAAGTGGAAGTTCGGGAATTCCTTCTCAATCTCGGCGAAGTCTTCCAGATAGAAGGCTTCCACAAGGGCGCGGGCGCCGTAGAAGAAGTGCACTTCCTTCTTGGTCTTGAGGGTTTTGAACAGGTGCATGATGTGGCTGCGGAGAGGGGCCATGCCGGCGCCGCCGCCCACGAATACGTATTCCTGGCTGTCTGGGTCGTCCTTCGGGAGGAGGAATTCTCCGTAAGGGCCGGAAATCATCACCTTGTCACCCGGCTTGCGGGAGAACACGTAGGTGGAGGCGATTCCCGGAGGCACACCGGGGACGAACTTGAACACGCCCTTGGGCTGGGTGCGGTCGAACGGAGGGGTTGCGATACGCACGTTCAGCTTGATGAGGTCCTTTTCGGCCGGATACGAGGCCATGGAATAAGCGCGGATGGTGGGTACGGTGTTCTTGAACTTCAGGGAAGTGATGCCGTACTTTTCCCAGTCGCCCTTGTAGATATCGGCCACGCCCATATCGGAGAAATCGGCCTCATATTCAGGAATGTCGATCTGGATGTATTCACCGGACTTGAAGTCGATGTGCTCGCCTTCGGGCAGGCGCACGGTGAATTCCTTGATGAAGGTGGCCACGTTCTCGTTGGAGATGACTTCGCACTCGAGCTTCTTCACGCTGAGGGCGCTCTCCGGAACGGCAATCTGGATGTTGTCCTTCACCTTGACCTGGCAGCCAAGACGCCAGCCTTCCTTAATCTGCTTGCGGGAGAAGAAACCCGTCTCAGTGGGAAGGATGGTGCCGCCGCCTTCGATGACCTGAAGCTTGCACTGGCCGCAGTTGGCCTTGCCGCCGCAGGCGGAGGGAAGGAAGATGCCGTGATCGGCCAATGTGTGCATGACGTCTCCGCCAGGGGTTACCTCAAGCTCCTTGGTGCCGTTGTTGATGTTGATCTTGACGGTACCGGAAGGGGTGACGGCTGCCTTGATCACCAGCAGAAGGGCGACCAGAACCAAAGTCACAACGGTGATGACGATGATGGAGAATAAAATGGTATTTCCCATAGTCTTGGTCCTCCTTTACAGTGAAATGCCCATGAAGGTCATGAAGGCTATACCCATCAGACCCACGGTGATGAAGGTAATGCCCAGGCCCTTGAGGGCGGCCGGGACGTTGGAGTAGCTCATCTTCTCACGGATGGCCGCCAGGGAGACGATGGCCAGGAACCAGCCCAGACCGCTGCCCAGAGCGTAAACCGTGGCTTCCCCGATGTTGAGGAAATCCTTCTGCTGCATGAACAGGGAACCGCCCAGGATGGCGCAGTTCACGGCGATGAGCGGGAGGAAGATACCCAGGGAAGAATAGAGTTCGGGAGAGAACTTCTCTACCACCATTTCTACAATCTGCACTATGGCGGCGATGACGGCGATGAACACGATGAAGCTGAGGAAGCTCAGGTCCACCCCTTCGATGAGGGCGTCGGGGGCCAGCACATAAGTATTGAGAAGGTAGTTGATGGGGAGAGTGACCAGCAACACGAAGATAACCGCGACACCCAGGCCTGCAGCTGTCTTCACATTCTTCGATACAGCCAGGAATGAGCACATTCCCAGGAAGTATGCGAAGATCATGTTGTCCACAAAGATGGACTTGACGAATAAGCTAAGATATTCCATAAGGCGTCACAATTATTTTTCCTGCAAGTCTTTCTGGATGCTGCGCTGCACCCACACGATGCATCCCAGGAGGATGAGGGCGAAGGGCGGCAGAATTACCAGGTTGTTGGGAACATAGCCGAAGCGGTTCAGGATATCGATGCCGAAGAGGGTTCCGCTGCCCAGGAGCTCGCGGAAGAAGGCAACGATGATGAGGATGAGACCGTAACCGGCGCCGTTGGCCACACCGTCCAGGAAGCTGGGCCAGGGCTTGTTGCCCAGGGCGAAAGCCTCGATTCGGCCCATCACGATACAGTTGGTAATGATGAGGCCGATGTAAACGGACAGCTGCTTGTCGATGGCATAGGTGGCTTCGAAGCTCTTGAGCACCTGGTCCACCAGGATTACCATCATGGCTACCACCACCAGCTGCACGATGATACGCACGCGGCCGGGAATGGTGTTACGCAGAAGGGAAAGGATAAGGCTGGAGATACCGCAGACCACAATCACGGAGAGGGCCATGACCAGCGCACCCTTCAGGGTGACGGTTACCGCCAGGGAAGAGCAGATGCCCAGTACCAGGACGGTAATCGGGTTCCCCTTGAAGATGGGGTTCAGAATGGTTTCTTTCAGTTTGGCATTCATGGCTTATTCCTCCATAGCTTTGTGGTGTTCGCACTCGCCTTTGCAACCCTCGTGATTGCCTTCGCAATTCTCATGATTGCCTTCGCAACCTTCATGATTGCCTTCGCAACCCTCATGGTTACCGCAGCACTCGTGGTTGCCTTCGCATTCCTTGACGTTGCCCAGGAAGTACTTGGAGTAGGCTTCCAGCCAGGTGTCTATTGCGGCATCCAGGCCCTGGGAAGTCATGGTAGCACCGGAGATGGCGTCTATCTTGTTGTCCACGGCGGACTTGCCCTCGGCGTCCTTGGGGGCGCCGCCCTTCACGATTTCAATGACGTTGGAGGTGCCGAAATCGGCCACCTCGCCTACGAATTCTTTCTGGAAGGAAGGATCGTCCTTGATGCGGGCGCCCAGACCGGCGGTCTCGGACTCGTGGTCAAAGTAGGCTCCGGCCATGACGTCGCTGTTGGCTTCAAAGGAGATGTAACCCCAGATGGGGCCCCACAGACCGGCACCGTAGATGGGAACCACCGTACGGCCGTTCTTGAAGATGAACACGGGGAGCTCGGGCTCACCGGTCTTGTTGGCGCCTCCCTTGATGTTGTAGTTCTGGCGCTTGAGCTGTTTGGGGCTGTAAACCTCGATATCCTCGCGGCTGGTACCCAGTTCGCGGAGCACCTTGCCGTCCAGGTCAATCACAAAGGCCTTTTCAATTTCCTCTGCGTACTTGTCCAGCTTGGCTGCGTTGCCCAGCTTGTCCAGTTCGGCCTTGGTGCCGTACTGGGCGGAGGTGAGCATCTGGGAGATGGTTTCCGCCTTTTCGTTGGCCTCCTGTTTGGCCTTGAGGCTTTGGGAAACAAAGGCCAGAAGCGCTGCCACTATCACCACGATAACGGTGGTGTAGATGACGGTATATACGTTATTGTTTGTATTCATGGCGCTTATCCTTTAGGCGGTTAATGCTTTCTTGGCACGGCGGTTGGTGTGGGCCGATACCACGCAGTGGTCAATGAGCGGGGCCATGGTGTTCATGAGCAGGATGGCCAGCATCATGCCTTCCATGTAACCCGGGTTCCACAGACGCACTACAACGGCGAGGGCACCTACCAGGAAACCGTAAATCCATTTACCGGTCTCGGTCTGGGCGGCGGTAACGGGGTCGGTAGCCATGAAGACGGAACCGAAGAGGAAGCCGCCCATGACAATCTGATAATAGCAGGGAACCACCGTAGCACCGGCCAGCTGACCCAGCCAGCCCACCAGCAGGCCACCGGCGATGGAGCTCACCATGATCTTCCAGGAAGCCACACCCGTCCAAACGAGGATGAAGGCGCCGAGGAGGATGGCGATCACGCTGGTTTCACCGGTAGAGCCGGGGATGAAGCCGTATACCATATCCAGGAAGCTGTACTGGCCCACGGCACCGGTGGCGGCGTCAAAGGCACCGTCATGGGCGATGGCCAGCGGAGTGGCGGCAGACACGGCATCCACACCCTTGAGGGCGGGGACCCAGGTCTTGGACACCCACACGGCAGAGCCGGACATGGAGGAAGGATAAGAGAAGAAGAGGAAGGCACGGGCCACCAGAGCCGGATTCCAGATGTTCATACCGGTGCCGCCGAAGACCTCTTTCACGAAGAGGACGGAGAAGGCCACGGCCAGGGCGAGCATCCACAGCGGGACGTCCACGGGAACAATCAGGGGAATGAGGAAACCGGTGACGAGGTAACCCTCGTTCACTTCTTCGCCGCGGATTTGGGCCGATGCGAACTCGATGCCCAGACCCACGATGTAGGAAACCACGAACAGAGGAAGCATCCGGAGCAGTCCGTACCAGAACATGTGCCAGAAGCCCCATTCGAGGCCATAGAGAGTAGAGGTCTGCAGACCCACGTTGTACATGCCGAACAGAGCGGCCGGTACCAGGGCGATGACCACCATGATCATGACACGCTTGAGGTCGATACCGTCGCGTACGTGTGCGCCCTTGGCCGTTACGGTGCCGGGAACACGCAGGAAGGTGTCAAAAGCGTCGATGGAAGAGTGAAGCCAGTATAGCTTGCCGCCTTTCTCAAAAAGGCCGGGTTTCTTTTCTTCTGCCATAGCTTATGCCATTTCTTTGATCATCAGGTCAATGCCCTTCTGGATAATGGCCTGGATTTCGTTCTTGGAAGGGTCTACGTAGTCGCAGAGGGCCAGGTCTTCCGGCAGAACTTCATAGATGCCGAACTTCTCCATCTTCTCTATGTCTCCGGCCAGGCAGGCCTTGATGAGGTAGATGGGGAAGATGTCCATGGGAGTGACATCCTCGAAGCACTTGGTTTCTACGAAAGCGCGGGGACCGCCGTGCAGGTTGGTGTCCATGTTGTACTCCTTCTTGGGGGTGAGCCAGGAGAAGTAGCACCAGGAAGAGCTGTGCACCTTGGGGCGGAAGGGCTTGGCCCAGCCGAACCACTCTCTCTCGCGGCCTTCGCGGAGGAGGGTGATCTGGTCGTTGAAGAAGCCCAGATAACCTTCGGCACCCAGGGTTTCGCCGGTGAGGACGTCTCCGCCTACGACGCGCACGTCGTCTTCAACGGCGGTGAGTTCCTTGACGGGAGTGCCGGGAAGGGCAACCACATAACCGGTGGCCTTGGCGGCAGGACCGGTAACGGCCACCTTGCGGGTGAGGTCCAGCTTGCCGGTGTTTACCACATGGCCGATGGCGGCCAGGAGCACGGGAGATACGGTCCAAACCAGTTCACCCTTCTGAATGGGGGCGATGTGGCTGATCTGCACTCCGACGTTGCCGGCCGGATGGGGACCGCTGACCTCATGCACCACGGCGTTTTCCACACGGTGGAAGACGGTGGAGGAGGAGTGCTCCTTGCAAATGGAAACGTGCACGGGGGCTATCTTGGCCAGGGCGTCGATACCGGCCTGGATGTCGGTGAGGGCTTCACGCAGGGTGAAGTCCGTGTCCGCTGCCAGGGGAGCCGTGCTGAAAGAGGAAATGAAAATTGCCTTGGGCGTGGTGTCCGGAGCGGCCATGATGCCGTAAGGACGCTGGATGAGGGAACCCCAGAGACCGGTCTTAAGAAGAAGGTCTTTGGTTTCCTGGGCCGATGCGGGAGCCTTGGCACCGAAGTCCACAAACTCCTGCTTGGCGTCGGCCTTTACCAGAACTGCCAGCAATTTTCTCTTTTCGCCCCTGACGATTCCGCACACGGTGCCGCTTGCCGGCGAGGTGAACAGAATCTCGGGACGCTGTTTGTCGGCCATCACGGGGGAGCCTGCCTTCACTGCATCGCCTTCCTTTACCAGGAGCCTGGGGACCAGACCCTTGAAATCGGTGGGCTTTACAGCTACTATGTCAGGAACCACGGTTTTGATGACCTCCGGGGCTGCAACACCCTTCACAGGAATGTTGAGACCCTTTTTCAAAGCGAGATTGTTTGACATTATTTAAGAGGTTTTGTGTATTTCCAAAAATACTCCGCGAAGTTACGAAAAATTTGCTAATTTCGCACCAATAAAATGGACAAGTCAAGCCCCTCCCGGAGGGGAGGGGTTTGAAGAGAAGGAAAAGTATACCCGGAGCGTATGGATTATTTAAAGGATTTGAACCCGGAACAGCGCAAGGCTGTGGAATGTGTGGAAGGCCCCATGCTCATTGTGGCCGGTGCAGGGTCGGGAAAGACCCGGGTGCTCACTTCCCGAATAGCCTATCTGATACAGCAGGGAGTCCCTCCCGAGCGCATTCTCGCCCTTACCTTCACCAAGAAGGCGGCCGGCGAGATGAAGGACCGCATTGCGCTCATGGTAGGGGAGCGTCAGGCCCGCCGGCTGTGGATGGGAACCTTCCATTCCGTGTTCGTCCGCTTCCTCCGGGAGTTTTCGGACGCCATCGGCTTTCCCTCCACCTTCACCATTTACGACACCACCGATTCCGTCAGCTGCATCAAAACCTGCATTAAGCAGCTGAACCTGGACGACAAAGTGTACAAGCCCAAGGAGGTGCTGTCCCGCATTTCCAAAGCCAAGAACGACCTCGTCACCCCCACGCCCTACATGCAGGGCGCCGGAGGCTACAGGGACGACGACAACAAACACAAGAAACCGGAAATCCACCGCATCTACACCCTTTACTGCCAGACCTGCCGGCAGGCCGGAGTCATGGACTTCGACGACATCCTCCTGTACATGAACGTGCTGTTCAAGCGCAGCCAGGAGGCCCTGGATGCCATTGCGGGCCGTTTCAGCCATATTCTGGTGGACGAGTATCAGGACACCAACATGGCCCAGTACCTCATTCTGCGCAAGCTGGCCGCAGGTCATCAGAACCTGTGTGTTGTGGGTGACGATTCCCAGTCCATCTACGGCTTCCGCGGGGCTCAGATCCAGAATATCCTGAACTTCCAGAAGGATTTTCCCAGCGCCCGCCTGTTCCGCCTGGAGCGCAACTACCGCAGCACCCGTACCATCGTGAACGCCGCCAACTCCCTCATCGCCCACAACGAGGGCCGCATTCCCAAAAACTGCGTCTCCATGGGTGAGGAAGGGGAGAAGATCCATATCGTCCGCTCCTTCACGGAGCAGGAGGAGGCCATGCAGATTGCATCGGCCATCATTAACCGGGTGCGCATGGCGGGGGCCGAATACGAAGACTTCGCCATCCTCTACCGCACCAACTCACAGTCCCGTGCGCTGGAAGAGCAGCTCAGGCGCCGCAATATCCCGTACATGATTTACTCCGGCAATTCCTTTTTCGAGAGGGCCGAGGTGAAGGACATGATGGCGTATTTCAAGCTGGCGGTGAACCTGAACGACGACGAGTCTTTCAAGCGGGTGGTGAACAAGCCTGCCCGCGGAATAGGCGACACGTCCCTGAATGCCCTTACCCTTGCGGCCCGGGATGCGCAGGTGTCCCTGTTCAAGGCGGCCGCCCTGCCGGACCTGGAGAATTTCGGCCTCAAGAGCGCCGCCATCGGCAAAATCCGCGCTTTCTGCACCCTCATGGAAAAGGCCTCGCAGGAGGCTCAGGAGGGAGACGCCTACGACGTTGCCATGTCGCTGGCATCAGAAAGCGGTCTCTACCTGTTCTTCAAGGCCGATAATTCCGTTGAGGGCCAGTCCCGCTTTGCCAACGTGGAAGAACTGCTGAACAGCGTGAAAGCGTATGTAGAGGAAGTGCACGGCGATTTCCGCAACGCCCAGGTGGAAGATGGCTTCGTGGCCGATGCCTCCGAAGTGCCGGCCTCCCAACTGCCGCGGGTAACCCTGGCGGACTATCTGGAGAACGTGTCGCTGCTCTCCAACGCGGATGTGGCCGATGACGAGACCAACAACAAGGTGGCCCTCATGACGGTGCACACGGCCAAGGGCCTGGAGTTTCCGTACGTGTTTGTAGCGGGCATGGAGGAAAACCTCTTCCCTTCCGGAGGATGGATGCTCACCCCGCAGGATCTGGAAGAGGAGCGCCGGCTGTTCTACGTGGCCCTGACGCGGGCCAAGGAGTCGGTGTCGCTGAGTTTTGCCCAGACGCGCATGCGCAACGGAAAACACGAATCCAACTCGCCCAGCCGTTTCCTGCGGGAACTGGCGCCGCAGTATCTGGACAAGCCTCTCCTCAGGGAAGACTTCGAGTCCCGAGCCTCCATAGATGACGATGACTTTGGCGGAGGCGGATTCCGCTGGAACAGGCCTTCAACTACCGGGCAGTATTTCTCTGCCGGAGCCAATAAGAGGGCCGAAGCACCGGCAGAGAAATACCGCCCGGTGGGATCGTCCCGGTCCGTCATGCCCGGCTCATCCCAGCGTGTCATGCCCGGCCCCGACCGGGCATCTCTCCCCAAGCCTCCGGTGATTGACGCGAACTTTGTGCCGGAGCCCATGTCCAGCTTCCGCGTTGGGGATCAAATCGAACACAACCGATTTGGGGCGGGAAAAGTCCTTGAAATCTCCGGACAGGTTCCGGATTTGAAGGCCAGGATTGTTTTTGAAAAGTACGGTGAGAAACTTTTGCTGCTGAAATTTGCAAAAATAAGGCACAAATGATTTGATTTGTTGCTTCCTTTTGTTATTTTTGTAGCGAAGTTTTTCATAGTTTAAGTTTAGGTTAAGTAGCCGGCCCCCTGCAGCGAGTGCAAGGGGCCGGCGAATTTTTCATAGTAAAGTGTGGGGATAAAAAATCCTAACCGCAATAGAAGTACTGCGTTACAAGGCGCCTCATTAGTTTAGTGTCACCCCGGGCTTCGCGGTGCAGGTCGGCATCGTTGTGCGCCCTCAAGGCCTTCAGGATACCGTCAATCATGCGGGGACGGAATACATCGGCCTCTTCATAGACAGCTCTGTCTTTCTCCAGGCAGTCGGCGCTTTCCACGCAGCAGGTGGGGAGCTGCTTCAGGGTGGCCAGTTTTCCGGCATTCTCGCTCTTGTGGATGTCCATGTCCACGTAGGTTTCCCGGGCCAGTTTGAGGGCTTCTTCCCGGGGCATCTCCAGGCCCTTACGGGCGGCGACGCACAGGCCGGCCATCAGCTGGTAGATATCGGCCGAGCAGTCGGGGCTGCGCATCTCGAAGGTCTGTTTGGCGGTGGTGTCGTGGTCTGCCTGCTTTTCCAGCGGGTTGGCTGCGGAGCACATGTCCGTTCCGCTGCTCCAGCCCAGCGGGACGCGCACCAGGGCGCTGCGGTTGCAGTCTCCCCAGCAAACGTTGGTGGGCGCCTCCTGGTGGGGAACCAGGCGGAAGTAGGAGGTGGGATTCTTGTTGCCGAAGGCGGTGATGGACGGGGCCAGCGTCATGAGTCCGGCTATGGCGGCACGCGCCTCTTCGGAGAGTTTGCCGTCGGCTCCCAGGGTGGCGTTGCGGCCGTCCCGCATCAGGCGAATGTGGATGTGCATGCCGCTTCCTGCCTTTCCGGTGGTGATTTTGGGGGCGAAACTTACGTCCAGGCCGTTGCGGTAGGCCAGGTTCCGGATGACCCATTTGGCCAGCAGGAGCTGGTCGGCCGCGGTGTCCAGGGGGCAGGGGAGGAATTCAATCTCGTTCTGCTCGTAGATTTTGCCGTCCAGGGTGAAGTTGCCCACCTCGGAGTGGCCGTATTTGATTTGACCGCCGGTCTTGGCCACGTGGTCCATGCACTCGCGGCGGAAATCGTTCAGTTTGGCGAAGGGCTCGCTTTCGTGGTAACCTTTCTGGTCCGTGGCGGGGAAGAGGTCGTCCTCGTCGCAGATTACGTAGTACTCCAGCTCGCCCATGGCCTCGAACTGCATGCCGGTAGAGGCCTCGAAGGCTTTTTCGGCCCTCATGAGCGTGGCATGCGGGGCGCAGTCAAAGGCTTTGCCGCTCTTGTCGTAGAAGCCGCAGAGGAAGCACAGGGTGGGAATCTGGTTAAAAGGATCTACAAAGGCGGTGCGGTAGCGGGGAATCACGTAGAGGTCGCTGTTGCCGGCCTCGATGAAGGAAGGGAAGAGGCTGGAGCCGTCTACGCGTTCGCCTTCCGTGAGGATGGTCTCGGCATAAGCCAGGCTGTTGACGGTGAAGTTGAGGGTTTTGACGCGTCCGTCCTCGGCCGGATACATGAAGTCAATCATACGGATGCCCTTTTCTTCAATGAAAGAGAGCATGTCTTCGCGGGTGAAGGTTTCCGGGGACTTTTCCAGGAAAGCCACCACCTCGTTGGGGTTTAGTGCTATTGTTTTATCCATGTTGGATGTTAGTGTGGTTGGTAACACAAAGATACTAAAAATATCTCAGAGACCCAGTTCCGTCGAAGGGGTAAAGGCGGCCGATCGCATATAGTTGAGCAGGGCGCTGTAGAACTGCCGTCCTTCGGGCCAGGCGGTTACCTTGTCCAGGTTGGCGCAGCAGACCAGCAGGCGGCCCTTACCGGCCTTGAATTCATATACCAGCCCCAGGCGGTGGTTCCGTTCCACGTTGTCAACGACTTGAATGATGGGCCTGTACCCGTCCAGCTGGTCCAGGATGGCCGGATGGGATGCCTTTACCAACGGGAACCACTGCCAGGAGGTATGTTCCTCCGTGGGGAATTCCCGGAACAGCGGATGCGACGGATCCATCAGAAGACCCAGCGTGCCGGGGGAGACGGGCTTGCCGTTGCTCTCGCAAATCTCCTTGAACATGCGGTAGTTCCAGTAGTCGGTCTGGAAGAGGCCGCCCACGGTGTCTGTGGTATCGGCGGGCATCAGCAGGACGGATTCCCCGTTCTCAAGGGCCTTGCGGGCCGATGCGTCCAGACTTCTGACTATCCGGATGCCGTTCTTGTCCGGCTGGTTTCCGGCGGGATAAACCCAAAGGGGCCAGTGGTTTTCCCGGAAACCGTCCGGCGCAGTAAGGACCCAAACATTCAGGTCCAGGCGTGCCGGTGCGGTGATGCCGGAAAGGTCCATCTCTATTTCGCCGATGTCCAGCAGGCCTTCGCCCGCGGGGCATTCGGCCTTCCCGGAGGCCATCACGTTTTCTCCGGAGGTTAGCGACCATTCGAGTTCGGACACACCTGCCTCACTGAACTTGGCCAGTTTCAGCGAAGCCCGGAAGGTTTCGTCCGTACTCAAGCAGTATTTGTCAAATTCGGCCAGGGGCACTATGTCGCTGCACCAGTTCCTCCACAGATCCGGCGTAACGGCGCCCTTGCTGTCCATGAAGGCATCCAGAACGCCCACATAGGCCGATCCCTGCCCGGGATAGTCCTGCAAATCAAGCAATTGGAAGCCGCCGAGGCCCGGGGTGCGGAGGCACATCTCGATATCGGCCTTGTACAGCTGGGCCTGCCATGCGGCCGATGCACGATGGAAATCCTCGGCCTGGTCTGCCATTCCCGCCGCTTCCAGCCGGCGCTTGAATTCCAGCAGGTTACGGGGCACCAGCGGGCCGGTGTATTTGTCTATTTCTGTGTAGTCCGGGTAGCTCTGGAACTGGCCGGTCTCGTGGCTCACCACCGGTACTGGAGAGGCCTTCAACGCTTCGGCGAAATTGCGCCGCGTACCGGGGTAGAAATGGTTCAAGATTCCGCCTTCCAGGGCGTCGCAGTAGGCAAAGGAAGAACGCACGTGGGTGCCGAATTCCCCGTAGGGCTCCCCGGCGGTGCGGCAGGTGGCCTGGAAATCCGTTCCCTCCACGTAGCCGCGGTACCCCAGGAAGGCGTTGGTGCCGTTGGTATAGAGGATCTGCGGGGCGTCGGCCCGGAAGGTTTCTATCAAATCCTGCATTACAGCGGCTTCTCCCCAGAGTTCGTTCCCCAGCGAGAAGAGGGCGAAGGACGGGTGATGGCCATAAGTCTTGACGATGTTGAGGCCTTCCTTTTTGAGGAAGCTCAGCAGATCATCGCCTTCCAGCGTTCCCCAGAACGGGAGCTCCGGCTGCAGATAGATGCCCAGTTCGTCGGCCGCGGCAAAAGCGGCCTCCGGCGGGCACCAGGAATGGAAACGCACATGGTTGATGCCGTATTGCCGGCACACGGAAAAGTAGTCCGTCCAGGTGGCTTTGTCCATGGGCGTATGCCCGGTAAGGGGGAAAACGCAGGCGTCGTGCTTGCCACGGAGGAAGACGGGGTGTCCGTCGGCCGTGAACCGGCCGTTCGTGATTTCCAGGTGGGGCATCCGGCTGCCGGGAACCTTTTCATCGGCCTTGGCGGGCCTCAGTTCCAGGCGGCCTATGATGCCGTTCCAGTTGGTCTGCGTGTCTTCCGAGTACAGGTGCGAACTGCGGATGACGCCCTCCGGAACGCCGCCGCCGTTGTCTACGCAAAGGGTTATCACATGCTTTCCGGGTGCCATGTGCCCCAGCGTGTAGGTCTGCGGGGTGGATACGTCGTTGCAGGAACCCACCAGGGTGCCGTCCCAATAGAGTGTGGTGGCCTTGGTGCGCTCCAGGAAGAGAACCAGGTCCTGTCCTTTCCAGGCGCGTGGGATATCCACCGTCTTGCGGTACCAGGCCTTGCCCACGTAGGCATGCCGCCGCGTGAGCCGGCCCGTTTCTACGGTGCTGTCCGGTTCTTGTCCCTTGCCTGCCAGGTCCGTGGTTCCCGGCAGGGTGATGACATCGTCAAAAGCCGTTTCGGGGCCTGTTTTTCCTTCCGGATCCAGGCGAAATTCCCAGACTCCGGAAAGGTCTGTGCGGGGGGCGCAGGCTGCCAGGCCTCCGGCCAGCAGGATAATGGCAAGGATTCTTCTCATAACTGACTAAAAAAGCCGGGAAATCCTGGGACTTTCCGGCATTGGTAAAAGGGGAGCGAGATACGAGTCTCGAACTCGCGACCTTCGGCTTGGGAAGCCAACGCTCTACCAACTGAGCTAATCTCGCGTTAGGATTACAAATATAGCGCTTTTTTCTTAACTTTGCAGAAATTTGAAAGAAATGTCCATTCAGAAGCCTTCTATCCCCAAGGGTACCCGCGATTTCGGCCAGAAAGAGATGGCCCGCCGCAATTATATATTCGATACCATCCGCAGCGTTTTCCGTACTTACGGCTATCAGGAAATCCAGACTCCGGCACAGGAGAATCTGTCCACTCTGCTGGGCAAGTACGGCGAGGAAGGGGACAAGCTTCTGTTCCGCATTCTCAATTCGGGCGACGCCTTCGGCAGCGTGGACTTTGACAAGCCGCTTACGCCGCAGGTTTGTGAAAAGGGCCTCAGGTACGACCTCACGGTTCCTTTCGCCCGCTTCGTGGTGCAGCACCAGAGTGAGATTTCCTTCCCCTTCAAGCGTTTCCAGATTCAGCCGGTCTGGAGGGCCGACCGCCCCCAGAAGGGCCGCTACCGTGAGTTCTACCAGTGCGACGTGGACGTGATCGGCAGCCGCAGCCAGGTGAACGAACTGGAACTGGTGCAGATGGTAGACACCGTGTTCGGCAAACTGGGCGTACGCGTGGGCATCCACATCAACAACCGCAAGGTCCTCACCGGCTTTGCCGAGATTGCCGGCGCCCCGGACAAGGTGGTGGACATCACCGTTGCTATTGACAAACTGGATAAGATCGGCCTGGAAAAAGTGAAGGAAGAAATGGCCGAGAAAGGCCTGGAAGCTTCCGGAATTGCCGTCATCGAGCAGATCCTGTCCCTGCAGGGCGGTTTCGGGGAGAAGCTGGCCGCCATGAAGTCCCTTTTCAACGGCGGCAGCGCCTCGGGCGTGGTGTCCCAGACCGGCCTCAAGGGCCTGGAAGAGCTGGAAGAGCTCTTCGGCCTCATTGACGCCGCTGGCGTATCGGCCCCGGTGGAAATGGACCTTTCCCTGGCCCGCGGCCTTAATTATTATACCGGCGCCATCTTTGAGGTAAAGGCGCTGGACTGGGAAATCGGCAGCATCTGCGGAGGCGGCCGCTACGACAACCTTACCGGTATCTTCGGCCTGCCGGACCTCTCCGGCGTGGGCATTTCCTTCGGCGCCGACCGCATCTACGACGTGCTGGTGGGCCTGGAGCTCTTCCCGGCCAATCTGGAGCAGGCTACCACCCTCCTTTTCGCCGTCATGGGGGCCGATGAACTCCGTTATGTCCTGCCCGTGGCCAAGGCCCTTCGCGGGGCCGGCGTGGCCGTGGAGGTGTATCCGGAAGCCACCAAGCTCAAGAAGCAGTTCGACTACGCCGACAAGAAGGCCATCCCCTTCATCTCTATCAACGGCAGCTCCGAGATTGAGGCCGGCACGGTGAATATCAAGAACTTACGCACTGGCGACCAGCAGGCTTTCCCTGCACCCGTCATGCCCGACCCCGATCGGGCATCTCTCCAGGCCATTCTGTCGTTCCTGAGCTAGCTCTTTTTCTTCTCGCCGAAGACGCACCACCGGATTACCGGGATGCGGTGCAAAACTTCGTACAGGAGCGGGGAAAGGGAGAACACGGCCACGGTTAAAATCAGGTACATGGCCACTGGCGGCAGCTGGGTGTATTGCTTCATCATGTAGCCCAGGCTGGCCACCACCAGATAATGGACAATATAAAGGCCGAAACTGGTGCGCGTCATATATCCGGCGAACTTGCCGGTGCGGTCGAAGCGGGCCTGGAACCAAGCCATCATAGCCAGACAGGCCAGCCAGCCGTAGAGGCAGTTAAGGGGACTGCTCATATAGACAGCGCTGGTGTTGTCCTGGCCGAAGGTGGTGACGATGAGTGCGATACCGGCCACTACTGCGCTGATCAGCAGCGGAATCCAGGCCTGTTTGAGTTTCTCCTGAACTTCATCGTGGGAGAACACGAAGTAACCCAGCAGGAAGGTGATGAGGTAGAAAACGGGCTTGTACAGGTTTATAAGACCGTCTGCGCTTTCGGGGCGGGGGTTCTTGATGAGGGTCTGCTCGCCGGCCCAGAACAGCACGCCCAGCATAATGATCCAGACAATGTTCAGTTTGCCGCAGGCGTTCCAGAGCTTGTCGTTTTTATCCAGCGCCCGTATCAGAAGAAGCACCAGGCTCAGCAGCCACAACAGTTGCACAAACCAGAGCGGGCCGATGCCGCTGACGGCCATGATGCCGTATTTCACAAATCCGGGGATCCCCTCGAAGACGCCGGCCCTGTCGGCCACCACCGTATTGAAATAGCCTACCATCCAGTGGAAAACGAACAGGCCGATGGTGCCCGGTACCAGCAGTTTGCGTGTGCGGGCCTTTAACCATTCCTTCCCGGAATGCTTCTGGAGCGCATAACGGGCGCTGATGCCGGCCAGAATAAACAACAGCGGCATAAACCACGGGTACAGGATGTACATAACCACATCCTGGTACTGCGGGCATTCGGGATAAGGGCCGAAACCGCCGATTCCTCCGAAGACACCCTTATTGTTATAGAAATAGATTACATGATAAAACAGCACCAGGAGCACGGTGACCCAGCGCAGATTGTCCATCCAATGCTTTCTCATTTGGTAAGCCCTCCCATGGCTTGATCGATTATGGCTTGAAAGATTCCCTAATATAGCACTTTTCTGTGAGAAATAAAAAAAACCAGCCCGCGGGGGCTGGTCATAGGTTCGGTTTTTAGTTCTGCGCCACTATTTCCTCGGCCCGTTTCAAGGCCAGCGAAATGTGGCTGCAGATATTCTCTTTGCCCACCTGGATGTCTATGCCGGCTTTTTCCAGCACTTTCATTACGTTGGGGTTTACGCCGGAGAGGACTACCTTCACGCCCAGCTGGGAGCACATGCGGCACATGTTGGAAAGGTTGTGCACGCCGGTAGAGTCTATGAACGGGACCTTACGCATACGGATGATGCGCACCTTGGCGCGACTGCTGGCGCGGGTGTCACCCATCATTTCCTCGAACTTGTTGCCTATGCCGAAGAAGTAGGGACCGTTGATCTCGTACACCTTTACACCCTCGGGGATAATCAGGTGCTCCAGGTTGCCCTGGATGTCGGTGTCGGCGGTGGGATCGATCTCGTCGCTGATGACGCTCACGTTGGTGGTTTCGGCCATGCGCTTCATGCACAGCAGGCAGGCGATGAGAACGCCCACTTCGATGGCTACAGTGAGGTCGAAGATAACAGTGAGGAAGAAGGTGACCAGCAACACGATGATGTCCGACTTGGGGTTGCGGAGGATGGCCCGGAAGCTGCGCCACTCACTCATATTGTAGGACACTACCACCAGGATACCGGCCAGGCAGGCCATGGGGATGTACTGCACTAGAGGCATCAGGAACAGGTAAATGAGGGCCAGCACTATGGCGTGGGCAAGGCCGGCCACGGGGGTGCGGCCTCCGTTGTTGATGTTGGTCATGGTACGGGCTATGGCGCCGGTGGCGGGGATGCCGCCGATGAGCGGAGATACCATGTTGGCAATGCCCTGGGCCACGAGCTCCTGGTTGCTGTTGTGGTGGTCGCCAATCACACCGTCGGCCACGGCGGCCGACAGCAGCGACTCAATGGCGCCCAGCATGGCAATGATCATGGCGGGCTGCGCCAGGCGGCGGACGCTTTCCCAGGTAATCTCAGGCACTTCCGGCTGGGGAAGGGCCGATGAGATGGAGAAGCGGTCGCCGATGGTCTCGATGCCTTCCACGCCCAGGGCCTTGAGGCCCAGCGTGCCCAGCGTCATGAGTACGATGGCTGCCAGCGAGCCGGGGATGCGGCGGCTGACCTTGGGGGTGAGGATAATAATGAGGATGCTCATCACGCCCACCAGCAGCGCCCACCAGTTAACGGTGTCGATGTGCTGGGCGTAGACGGCCCATTTGTCCAGGAAACCGGCCGGAACGCTTTGGATCTGCAGGCCGAAGAGGTCCTTGATCTGCGTGGCGAAGATGGTAAGGGCGATACCGGAGGTAAAGCCCACCACAATAGGGTAGGGGATGTATTTGATAATGGTACCCAGGTGAAGGACGCCCATCAAAATAAGGAAGGCGCCGGCCATGAAGGTGGCAATCATGAGGCCGTTCATGCCGTACTCCTGGATAATACCGTACACGATGACGATGAAGGCGCCGGTGGGGCCGCCAATCTGTACTTTGCTGCCGCCGAAGAAGGAGATGAGGAAGCCGGCCACGATGGCGGTCAGGATTCCTGCCTCCGGGGAGGCGCCGGAAGCAATGCCGAAGGCAATGGCCAGCGGCAGGGCCACGATACCCACAATCACGCCGGCAAGCAGGTCCTGTACGAGCGTCTGCTTGTTATATCCTTTTTTAAAAGTAGAAAAGAGTTTAGGTTTGAACTCTACTTTGAATCCCATATTTCAGTCTTGTCAAATAAACGGCCGCAAAGGTACGCTTTTTAAAAGTTTTTAACAAGTTATATTTTAAAAATATTAAAAAACCTCCCCCGAAGGGGAGGCGATCTCTTAAACATCCAGCAACTGTGAGTAGCCGGGCCTGTAGGTATAATGCAGCAGGCGGGAGGCTTCCTCGTCGTGCATGCATTTCTGGACGATGGGATTCCATTTGAAGGGACGTCCCAGTTCCATGGCTATGTTGCCCAGGTTGCACACCGTGCAGGAAGAATGGCCCACTTCAATGGGGACATTAGGATCTATCCTGGAACGGATGGCATTGATGAACTGGCGGTGATGGCCGGCCTTGATCTCATAAGGAACATCGGCATCATCCTGGCTCTGAGGCATATTGAACCGGGGGTGGGAGGCTTCGTACTTGCCGCGGCTCACCTTTACCCAGCCTTCGTCGCCATAGATTTGAACACCGGGAGTGGTGCCGTCGAAAGGCTCTTCCGATACCACTACGCCGTTGTCATATTTGAAGGTGAGGTGCTCATAGAAACTGTATCCCGGAGGAATCACTTCCACGGGGCCGCTGCCGTCCTTGCCCAGGGCCCACTGGGCCACGTCGAACATGTGGGCGCCCCAGTCGGTCATGAGACCGCCGCCCGAAGGGGAGTACCAGCGCCAGGCACCCCAGAGCTGCTCGTCATGTTCTTCATTGACAATGGGATCCAGGTCGGAATGGTAATAGACACTCTCCGGCAGCGGGCCCAGCCATTTGTCCCAGTTGAGGCCGGCAGGAACTTCCATGTGCGGAAGGTTGCAGGGAACCGGAGCGGGGGTGTATGGATTCACGTTGTTTCGGCCCACATATACCTTAAGCTTGCGAATCTGACCCAGTTCCCCTTCACGGGCCAGGTTGGCGGCGTGGATGAATTCCTCGCTGGAACGCTGCTGGGAGCCCATTTGGAGAATGCGGTTGTACTTGCGCACAGCTTTGACCAACTGCTGCCCCTCGTATACGGTGAGGGTGGCGGGCTTCTCCAGATAAATATCCTTTCCGGCCTTGCAGGCAGCGATGGCTATGATGGCGTGCTGGTGGTCCGGAGTGGCGATGACCACGGCGTCAATATCCGGCCGGGCCAGCAGTTCCTGATAGTCTTCATAGACATCCACCTTCACCTTGCGCTCTCCCTTCTTTCCATAATAATCCTTGACCCGTCGCACGAAGCGGTCACGCTTCACATCGTATACGTCGCAGCCGGCTACCACGCGTACATCGTCCATGGCCATGAAGCTGCTCAAAAGGTACATGGCCTGCTGTCCAAGGCCTATGAAGCCCATCTGGATCTTGCCATTGGCCGATGTCTTCTTACTGCCCGCCGATGCAGGCGCAGCCCCCAGGGCGCTCACGGGCAGCACGCTGGCGGCAGCCCCCAGGGCAGAATAACGGAGGAAATCTCTTCTTTGCATAGGTTATCAGTTTTTGTGCCTTCTAATTTAATCATTTTCTTCCGGAAACCCAAAACTATCGGCCTTCGGCGGGGTTCCATCGCCAACCGCGGGCGGTATATAGCGCTTCCATGCGCTGCAGGCGGGGAAGGAAGTCTTCGTAATTCCGGGCCTGAGGGTCTGCCCACTGGAGTTCCGCTACGGCCGAAAGGCGGGGAAGCAGTTTCCACAGCAGATCGTCCTCGTCCGGGACACGCTCGCTCCATAGGCATGCCTCTACGCCCAGGATAAGGTTCTGCTGCTCAGGGGTAAGGCCTTCGGGTTGCACGTTCACGTCAAAGACGCGGCGCATATAGGCATCGCCGGTGAGTTTATTGCCATCGGCCGAACTCAGGTATAGATGCCCTACGGGGCAGAGGATGGCGCTGTAGCCCTCTCTGACGGCGATTTCCGACGACACGGGGCGCATCCAGCCGGCAATGACGGCTTTCTTGGAAGGGGCGCCGATCACCTGGTTGTCCCAGTCCACCAGCACGTCGTTCCAGATAATGGCCTGGCGGCCGTTCTCTTCCAACTGGGCAATGACCTGGTCCATGAACCAGGACTGGAGCAGTTCTTCGGCCGATTTCTTCCCGTCGGCCTTGAGACCCAGCTCCTTGATTTTGGCCTGGCAGTGGGCGCAGGCTTCCCAGCGTACCTTGGGGCATTCGTCGCCGCCCAGGTGGATGTAGCGGGAAGGGAAGATGTCCATCACCTCCGTGAGGACGTCCTTCACGAATTCCAGCGTGTGGTCGCGGCCTGCGCAGAGGACGTCATCCAGCACGCCGTATTCGCAGGCGACCTCGTAAGGACCGCCGGTGCATCCCAGTTCCGGGTAGGAGGCCAGTGCGGCCTTCATGTGGCCGGGAAGGTCGATCTCCGGGATAACCTCCACGCCCCGGTCGGCCGCATAGGCTACTATTTCGCGGGCCTCATCCTGCGTGTAGAAGCCGCTCACAGGGATGCCGTCGTGTTCCTTTTTCCCGGGAACGGGACTGCCGGCCCGCCAGGAGCCCACCTCGGTGAGTTGGGGGTACTTCTTAATCTCAATGCGCCAGCCCTGGTCTTCTGTGAGGTGCCAGTGGAACTGGTTAATCTGGTGGAGGGACAGGATATCGATGACCTTTTTGATGGTCTCCACAGGGAAGAAATGGCGTCCGCAGTCCAGAAGGAAGGCGCGGTAGGGGAATTCCGGATAGTCAAAGACGGTGGCTCCCGGCAGCACGGCCACTTCATCGGCCTTCAAGCTGGCGGGGAGGGCCTTTTCCAGCGTCTGCAGGCCTCTTATAAAACCCACTTCCGTTGCGGCGGTGAGGGTGATGCCTTTGCCGCTGACGTCCAGTCGGTAGCATTCGGACTGCTGGAAAGGTTTCAATTCCTGCCCCAGGGTGGGGTCAATCACCTTTGTCAATGCTTTCTGGAGGGGCTTTTTAAGGGTATAGCACTCTCCGTTTTCCGTAATGCTGCGGGGCTGGGGGCAAATATCCCAGCTTCCGCTTACAGGGGTTCTGGTGTTGCAAGCCGCCGTTATCAGGAGGCAGACTGCGAGGAGGGTTCTTTGCATAGCCATAATTAAGAATTACTTTACATTGTATGTATGGATGCTCAGGCCCTGGGCCGACGGCAGGTAGTTGATGCCCCACCAGCAGACTTGCAGGCATACGAAAGCCAGCAGGAGTATGAGGCAGGCCTTCTGCCACTCCTTGGACCGGCTGGTGCGGAAATGCATATACAGCAGGTAGCATAGCCAGGTAATGGCAGCCCAGGTTTCCTTCGGGTCCCAGGCCCAGTAATGCCCCCAGGCCTCCTTGGCCCACAGGGCCCCCATCAGCATGCCGAAAGTGAGGAAAGCGAGGCCCACATATACCAGATTGTCCGTCAACCCCATCAGGGAGTCTTTTTTTGCCAGAAGCTGGTAAAGGGCCAGAAGGGTTGCCGTGGCCAGCATGGCATAGCCGGCCATATATACAATCAAGTGCGGGATAAACCACGGGCTCTGAAGGGCCGGCGGTTGCTGCCGGGCCGTGGAGCCCATGCGCGTAACGGTCAGGTACGTAAAGAAAACCGTCAGGACCAGGGCTGCCAGCAAAACCCAGATACGCTTGGGGACATACTTCAGTACAATGAGAGTAAGTGCCCCGGCCAGCATCAGGAAGATGCCCAGATACACGCCCGGGAGCCAGGGGTCCCGAACCAGCAGGAAGACGCTGTATGGGCTCTCCGGGCCAAGCCGGACGTCATAGCCGTACTGGTAAATCTTCCAGCCGTTCACCTTCAGCGGTTTGTTCACTTCCACCGTGCCACGGATGGTCTTGCCGTCCTCCGTATGCACGGAAATGTCGGAGGCAAAGCGCTTGGGTGCCATGCTCTCATAATAGTCGACGGTGAACTGGTGCAGTTCAATGGCTAAGCCCGGCTCCACTACTCCATCGTCATCGGAAAGAGCCTGCCATTCCGGATTCTCATAATACACGGGCATCTGAAGCTTCTGCACATCGGCACTGCCCAAAGTGGCGGCGACTATGGCTATGAAAACGCCCAGGTGGTTTAGCAGGAACGGGATTTCTTTCAGCTTGAAACGCAGGAAATGGTTGATGCTGGCCAGGCCGCTGATCACCACCAACCAGGTCCAGATGAGCACGAAAGGCCAGAACGAAAGCATCTGGGAAAGCCAGGGCACGCCCCCTTCCCGGGTTTGCGGAAGAAGGCCCATCACTATTGTAATCCCAAGCGCCCAGGCCATAGCGGCCACGGCAGCCTGCCCGTGCATCATCCATTCAAAGACATAGACCTTCTTCCGGAGAAGGAACATGAGCACGAGGAAGCCCATAAGAAGGACCAGCGTGATCCAGTTTGCGGGTGCCGCAAACACAGACCAGTTTACAGGACCAGCCGTCAACTGCAGGGCAAGGCCCAGGACAAAAAGGCCCCCTCCAATGAGAATACCTCTCTTCATTTCAATGAGTCGGGGATTACTGGCATGGCACCCGACTGCGTACAGACGAAGGCCGATACCTTCACGGCCGTCTGGTGCGCTTCCGGCACCGTCTTGCCTTTCAGGATGGAGCCGATGAAGGCCCCCGTGAACGAGTCTCCGGCACCCACCGTATCGGCCACCTGCACCTTGGGCGTTTCCAGGAAGGACATGCCGCCGTCGTAGAAGACGTAACTGCCGTTGGTGCCGCAGGTGAGGATGAGCATCTTGAGGCCATAGTCCCTGATGATTTTCCTGCATTTGTCTTCCAGACTCAGGCCGGCATAACCGAACATACGGGCGACGATAATCAGTTCCTCGTCGTTGATTTTGAGGATGTCGCAGCGGCGGAGAGATTCCTCCAGCACCTCCTTGTTGTAGAAGTCCTGACGGAGGTTAATGTCGAACACCTTGAGGCAGTCCTGAGGAACGGCGTCCAGGAACCAGCCGATGGTTTCCCGCGACACGGTGCTGCGCTGGGCCAGGGAGCCGAAGCAGACAGCCTGGCATTCGGCCGCGATGACAGCCAGTTCCTTGGTATAGGGAATATTGTCCCAGGCCACGTCTTTCTTGATTTCGTACTGTGGGACACCCTGCTCATCCAAAGTTACCTGTACGGTTCCGGTGGGGAAGTCCACCCGGTCCAGATGATAGGGGAGGGCATGGGCCTCCAGGGCCTCCACGATTTCCTCTCCCAGCGCATCGTGTCCGATGGCGCTGATGGCCAGTCCTTCCAGCCCGAACTGACGGGCGTGATAGGCAAAGTTGGCGGGCGCACCGCCCAGTTTCCTGCCTTCCGGAAGCACGTCCCAAAGTGCTTCGCCAATTCCGATAACGTATTTACTCATAGCTTTTTCAATCTTCCGAAATCGTCCCAGCCGGAAAGCATTTTGCCGGCATGGCAGTCCTGGACAAAGCGCTGCAGGGCCTTCCGGGCTTCTTCTTTTCGGCCGGATTGCCGATAATGCTGGATGTAATCCACCCGGATGCGGCGGTAAGTCTCAGGGAATGAGTTGTAGTTGGCCCAGGCCGTTTCATCGGCCTTGATGGCATCCAACACCCAGTCTTCAAAGACAAAACGGGACGGGTCCAAATTCGGAGCTGCCGCCAAGCCCGCCGGCGTCATTTCTCCTCTTTGAACCAGCCTGCGGCAGCGGATCAGGTTCCTTTCGCACCAATTGCTCCGTTTGCGCCGGGGTGTGAAATGCTGGATGGGTTTTCCCTCGTCAATCTTTTTCTGGGTACTGTCTATCCAGCCGAAACAAAGCGCCACCTCCACCGCATCCACATAACGCACCACGCCGGGGCAATCTTCTGCAGCCCGGTTAATGCGCAGCCAGAAATCACTCACTTTGTTGTGATTCTCCTGGTACCACCGGTATAACTCCTCGCGGCTATGTATGTCCAGCAGGTTGGTGACTTCCATTGTCCAAAATTAACACCATGAAGATAACCACATTCCGCAGAATCTCCAAATTTCATCGAGAATCTGGATCAATACCTTTTCTAATGAAGTGGCCCTCTTGGACTGCCGCGAAGGTGGCGACATCGGCCATATCGCTGACACCGCACAGGCCATAGATTACCCAGAAAGCCGCCCCTGCCGGATTACAGAGTAACAGGCAGAAGGAACCAAGGATTCTGAGGGCAGTTAATATGTTGGGAAGGTGTTTCACGCTATTTGTCGAATTCTCCGGGCAATCTCTTCCGGACGGTCAATGAGGAGTTGTCCGTGGTTCATCCCGGGGAACACCTCCACATGGGTTTCGGGGTATAGCTTGAGCAGATGTTCTACCTGCGGTTTAGCAACGAAGGCCTCCTTGGCGCCATACCAGAAATGGATATCGGCCCCATGGATAGACTCCAGTTTGTGGGTGTAGACATCCTTGTAACCGTCCCGTACAGCCTTCCCTTTTCCGTAAGGCCACACCTTTTTGCATTCGTCAAGGAGTACGTCAAAATAATGTGAGTGGAATACCCATTTCCAGAAACCGGTCCAATGGTAGCAGGTCCACACATTGAAACTCTGGTAGTATCGCAGCGGGTCAACGCTCCATTTGGGAAGCGGCAGCAGGGGAGCGGCATCCATGATGGCGTGGTCAATGACAATCTCATTCCGCTCCAGGATTCTGGACAGAATCTTGCCGCCCAGGGACAAGCCGTACGCAACGTCCAGGTGTCCGTTCAGGTTCTTTTGTACATATCCTATTGCCTGTGCCGCCTGGTCGTCTACGGAGGTGAACTGAGATTCCTGGCCCAGCAGGAAGCCGTCAATGCCCACCGTAACAATAAAGTACTCATTCTTCAGGAGCTCAATCAACGGCAGGAATATCTCATAGGATACTCCAAGACCAGGAATCAGCAATATGGAGGGATTCTCCTTGCTGCCGTAAGTGTTGAAAGTCATTGGCAGACACAGCATTGTTTATAGCCATAAAGATACGAGTTTTGGCGGAGTTGACCAAATCCTGGGCCGACCATGAATAACTTCATAAGGATGTATTGGTCAAGTGGCGGAAAAGGTGTAAATTTGGCCCCGAAATAGTGAATCTATGAACACGATCTGGATTGTATTGCCCATATTGACCCTGCTGATGTTTGACCTGGGGTTGGCCCTGAGGTTCGAAGACTTCGGAAAGGTATTTCGGAATCCATGGCCCATTGCCGTGGCGCTTTTCGGCCAGCTGGTACTGCTGCCGGCTATTGCCCTGGGACTGGCTTACCTGTTTCACCTGCCGGCCGTGTTTTTCATCGGCCTGGTACTCATAGCCTGCTGTCCGGGCGGCAGTTCGTCCAATGTGTTCTCCAAGCTGGCAAAAGGAGACGTGGCCCTGTCGGTTACCCTGACTGCCATCAGCAGTGTTGTCACGCTGTTTACGATTCCGTTTATTATGAGCTGGGCCACCAGACTGGTTGGTGAGAGCGTAGGGATCAGCCTTCCGGTGGGGAACCTTATCAAGCAGAATCTTGTTTTGATGCTGCTTCCCGTCCTCCTTGGGATAGGCATCCATTATGCCTGGCCTAAAGCGGCGGAGAAGATTGACAAGGTGCTCACCAAGCTGGCTTTTCCTTTACTCCTTGTGTTGATTACCATATTTTACATTCAACATCACAAGACCATTCTTGAGAATATCGGTTTATTGGGGCTTTGTGTCACGGCACTCATACTGGTGGCCATTGGCTGCTCTTCCCTCCTTTCGCGCCTGGTAAAGAACAACGCCAGCCAGCGTCGGACGGTGATTATCGAAGTCGGTATGCAGAACGCGGCTCAGGCCATTGCCATCGCTTCCAGCCCCCTTATTTTTGCGAATGAAGTGATGGCCATACCGGCCATTTTGTATTCCCTGATGATGAATATCGTCCTGCTGACCTATGTCGGAGCAGTGCGAACCCGCAGAGATTCTATCCCAGATTTGCGAAAATAATCCAGTCTGGTCCGTGATAGGTCAGGTAGCCGGTAAGGAGGACAGCCAGAATTAAGACCAGTATCCAGAGCGGCCATAATTTGCGCAAGAAACGGCTTTTGCGCCAGCGCTTGGCCAGCAAGACGGCACCCACGATGGATGCCACATAGATGACGATGTCCAGGGCCATGATTTCGTGATGCACGAACACCCAGTAGGAGAAGAACACCGCCACGATCATGGGCATCACTGCCAATCCCGCCAGGATGGGGGCGCCGAATTCATGGATGTCCCGCCGGCTGATGACCAGGTAGATGCTCAGCAGCAACATGGGATAAAGCACCATTTTCATGTGCGCCATCACGCTCTCCTGCACAGGAAAGATATAGCCCCAGAAGTGGTTGAAAAACGGGAAATGGTGTACGAAATGCATGCTGGTCCCAAACAGAATCAGCAAAACGGTGGCAATAATGGTTTCCTTGCGGGACATTTCGTCGGATAATTACCGCAAAGAAAAAGCTTTTATTTTGCAACTCAGTTGCAGATTGCATTATGAGCTCTCCAGCGCTTGAGCATGGGGAAGTAGCCACGCATCATCTGCTTGTACTGTTCCCGGGTCATAGGTTCCGGCATCATCTTGTTAACTTCGTCCACGAATTGGGCGCAGTGGTCGATCATCTCCTCCATAGTGCACTCCTGCAGGAACTTACCGTCCTGGAAGCAGTACTGGCAGTAATCAAAGCTGATGCTGCCGTCGGCATTTCTGCCGCAGTCTTCATCTTTGGTCAGCGGCATGCCGCAGCTCTGGCAGAACTGGGGTAGCTGGCCGGGCAGTAAGTGCTTCTCCTTGAGCGGAAAGCCGGCTTCGTAGGCCGCAAAGGCCTCCGGCTGCGCATCAGCCACGAAGTAGCCGGAAGGCGGGCAATACGTACCTTCGCGGTCTCCCCAATAACCCGGGATAAGCTCCTGCGCCAGGAAGTAGGGGACTTCGGCTTCGGCCGGTTCGCCGTGATAGTGAATCTTCAGCTTACTGGCCAGATCAAAGCCTGCATGCTTGTAGAAGTCAATATTGCCTTCCATCTGCAGAAGGCCGATGCCCATCGCACGGGCCTTCTCCAACGCAAACTGCAGTAGTCTGAGCCCATAGCCCTTGCGTTTGTAGTCCGGATGGATGCTGATGGGGCCGAAGGTCCAGGACGGGAAGGCCGTCCCGTCGGCCATGGTAATCTCGGCTTTGGAGAACATGATGTGGCCTATGAGGCGGCCGTCCTCCTCCATCACAAAATCCAGTTCCGGGATAAAGGCCGGATTGTTCCTGTACTGATTGAGTACAAAGTGCTCCTGGCATCCGGGACGGTACACGTTCCAGAATGCCTCTCGCGTGAGGTTCTCCACCTCCCGCCAGTCTTCGGGTTGTTCAAGTCTGATTATCATAATGATTTTTTATTAGTGTGGGATAGGCGTCCACGGCATCGCGGAAGGTGAGGCCGGCGTTCTCACGCAGCCAGCTTTGGAACTCGACCTTGAAACGGAAGCCCTTGCCTAAGTATTGCTCAAAAAAGGCCCGCAGGTCTTGGGAGCATACAATGTTGGGGGCGATGGCATCGTCCAAAGAGACGGGGACCTGGCGGTTCACCGCACTTCTTTTGGCCTTTGATTTGCCTGACATCAGCTCCGGGAGCGTTGCCCGGATGATATCCTCCAGGTAATCCCGGTCATCCACATTGGTGATATAAAAATGGTCCCGTGCACTGGGATAGGGCGGCCGAAGCACTACCTCTTCCAGAACAGCCTCGCCGGCATCTGTCTGTTTGATATACAGGTTATTGTCGCAAATCAGGCCAAACAGGACGCCATCGCAGTAGATGCAATAGTCTCCCATCATCTTTTTGACGGCAATCTCACCGGCACCGGAGCACTGGTCCACAATGAATTGAATAAAATCCGGGTTACAAGCCATAATACATCACGTCCTGGAATTCTTCCTTGCCGGTCATCAGTTTCTTGGCGTAAGAGCATACCGGCAGAATCTTCACACCCTTGGCCCGTGCGGCTTCCACAACCTTTAGAACAAGCTTCCGGGCAATACCCTTGCCTTCGTAGGCCTCACGGACACCGGTGTGTGTGATAACCCATCTGTCGCCCGAGTCCTCAAACTCGCATTCGCCGATGAGTT
This sequence comes from Bacteroidales bacterium, assembly GCA_017617475.1. The sequence continues at coordinate 1,423 of JAFZWC010000037.1, read as the reverse complement.
TCCCGCGGTCGTAGGCTGCTGCGCGGTCCAACTCTTCCTCAAAGACTACCGAAATAGGGTTCAGAAGTTCATACTGCAGGGCCTTCGAGGGGCAGCGGTCGATGATATCGGCAATCTCCGTGGCCGGAGCCTGCGACAGGTCAATCCATGGGCGGCGCTGGGGGTTGAACACGTTGAAGTTGCCCCTGGCGCATTCGCCGACGTGCTGGCAGATGCGGGGTTTCCAGAACACTTGGATATCCTCGTTCTCGTAGGTCTTATAGCCTTGCGCTTCGAGTTCTTCTTTCTTGGTCATAGTATATTTAAGCGTATTATGTACCCAATTATCTAACTTTTATGCCTCCTACGCACGTCTGGCGAGGTTCGCAGAGTACTCGGTGCGACGTGGAATTACGCTACCTGCGCAAAATGGTCAAGATAGCGATTGAAGGCGGCAAGTTCTGCGAGGTCCCGTTCGAGAAACGCTTTGCAGTAGAGCTCCCTGAAACGGCAGAGTTCTTCCAGCATGGCAGAGCGGAGCATGGGCGAGGCATCGGACCGACCATACATGATTGTGAGGTCAACAAGTTCCTGGAAACGAGCAAATGCCGATTCTGCCCTGGACTCTTTCCCTGCCTCCAGCGCCCGATAGATACGGGACGTCTCGCTGCCGATGTTTGCCATCTGCTGCGGAAGAGTCAATTCGGCCCATCGGCCGTTCTCAAGCCCTTGATGCTGCATTATTCTGTTATGAACTTGTCAACGATGTTTACAATCTTACCCCGTACTTCCTGGTCCAACACATCCCTGGAAGGATTGCCCTGCCATGAACGGATGTTAATGAGCGAATCATATTCGATGAAATCTTCACCCGTCTCGTCGGGATATAGGTTAAAACCCCAGAGAGAAGTTTGCTGTGAACCATTCTCCAATAACAGTCGCTCAAGGTCTGCATGCAAATCAGCGTCAATAGCCAATAAGCCTTTATCTACGTCCGCCACACATTTAATCATGTCACCAAATGTGTTGGCGGCATACTCTTTCAATTGGGCTCTTGATATGGGGCGTTCCAGAATAATCATTGCAAACTTCTTTTTGCAAAGTTAACAAATAAAAACACCTTAAACAACTCACTGAGCGAAGCGAACAGGCGGCTTCTGCCGCCAGCCCCTTCCCCGGCCCCTGAGGGGATGGGGGTAACATAAAAGAAGTTGCGAAGGGTTAGGCTGTGCTATAGCGCAACTTCATGAGGGGTTTGGGGTGAGGGTAACGTAGGACGATAGTCCTGCCTCCGCGAAAAAGCGAAGAGGGTGACCAAAAAGTCAAATTGACTTAGGTCACTCTCTTTTTTATGTATGGATGAGGAGTCGGAGGAAGGGATGCCCTCCCGGGGGACTCCGTTCCGCTTCGCTCCACTCCGGCCCCTCCCATTGTCTTCTGCGTT
>JAFZWC010000036.1 GCA_017617475.1 Bacteroidales bacterium | reverse complement strand
TGGTGCGCTTGAGCACCTTGGCGGCCGCCTCGATGAAGTACTCGGGACCCTTCTGGTATGTGATTCGGCCCAGGAAGGTGACTACGGGTTCCTTGACGCCGCGCTCCACCACCAGGTTCTCACGTCCGCTGAAGTCCACCGCGTTGTGCACGGTGACCACCTTGTCGGGGTTGATGCCGTAGCGGTTGATGACGGTGGCGCGGGTGAGGTCGCTCACGGTGACCACACGGTCGGCCACTTCCATGCCCCGCTTCTCTATAGCGAACACACGGGTGTCGATGTTGTCCACGCTGCCGCGGTCGAAGGAGGTGGCGTGCACGTGGATGACCAGCGGCTTGCCGGTAAGTTCCTTGGCGGCGATGCCGGCATAGTAGCACAGCCAGTCGTGGGCGTGGATGACATCGAACTCATCCTTGCGCTGCATGGCAATTGTGCCGCCCACCATGGCGTAGCGGGCCACCTCTTCCATGAGGTTGGCGCCGTACTTGCCGGAGAACTTGAATTTCTGGCCGTAGCTGATGGAGAAATCCTTCACCTGACGCTTCTTGTCCTCTTCCACCAGTTTGCCGAACTCCTCGGGGTCGGCATAGGGGACCATGTTGGAGCCGATGTGGATGAACTTCACCTTGTCCAGGAATTCGTCCACGGTTTCGGCCATGGTGTCCACGGCCACGTCCGAGGCGTTGATGATGGTAGTGGCGCTCTGGTCCTCGTCACCGGAGGCCGACGGCATCACGAACAGGGTTTCCACGCCGTTGTAGGCCAGACCCTTAACAATACCTTCGCAAGCCGTACCCAGGCCGCCTGCGATATGGGGAGGAAACTCCCAACCGAACATAAGTACTCTCATAGCCTAATCCTCCCTGTATTTACTGATGAGCCAATTGATATTCAGGAGAGCGGCGGTGGTCATGGCCGACGAGATGGCCCCGTGGGGCTCGTGCGGCGGATCTCCGTCGTAAAGTTCGGAGAAGCAGCCCACGCCGTGCTTGGAAAGGTCTTCATAGAAGCCCTCGGTGAGCCATTCGGCCCTCTTGATGAAGCCGGAGCCCATCATGTTGAAGCTGGCGTAGCAGTATTGGGCCAGCAGGAAAGGCCAGGCACAACCGTTGTGGTAGGCCTCGTCGCGTTCCAGCTGAGTACCTTCATAAACGCCCTTGTAGCGGATGTCGCGGGGGCTCAGGGTGCGGATACCGCGGCGGGTCACCAGCTCGGCGTTCACCAGGCGCATGACCTCGTTCACAATTTCGTCGCTTACGCAGCGGTGATCCAGCGAGACGGCCCACAACTGGTTGGGGCGCAGCTCCATGTGCTGGCCGCCGTTGTCCACATAGTCGGCCAGGAAGCCCAGTTCGGGGTTCCAGAAAGTACGTTCGTAATTCTTCTCTATGAGTTCCTTTACCGGAATCCACTTCTTGGCAAAGGCGCTGGTTTTCTTCTCGTGCTCCAGGGCGAAGCAGATGGCGTTGTACCAGAGAGCGTTGGTCTCTACCTGATAACCGGGACGCTCCGTTACCGCGCGGCCGTTGATATAGGCATTCATCCAGGTAAGGGCCACGCCGTCCTTCTGGGCCCACAGGAGGCCGTTGGGCAGCATGGCTACCTCCTGGCGGCCGCCGGGCAGGTAACTCTCGATGACGGTCTTCATCACCGGACCGTATTTTTCCCATACCGCCTTGGGGTGACCGTTGTAGGCAATGTATTGCTGCAGGGTTACGGCCAGGAACAGCGGTGCCTCCACCTGCGTGGTGCGGCGGGTGAGGCGCTCCTGGTTGGCGGCGATGAGGTTGTCCAGGATTTCTTCGAATTCTTTGGGGCTGTTCTTTCCGTAAAGGGTGAGGCCGGGCAGTGAGGCCAGGGTCTCACGCAGCAGGCCCGTGTACAGCCAGCTGTAACCGGCTACGATGCGCTTGATGCCGCCATCCTCGCGGATGAGGGAATCGGCCTGGCGCACCAGCTGGTCATGGAAGGACGTGATGGGGCCGATTTTCTCCACCACGGCCGAAAAGCGGCGCTTGAGGCCCGAGGCGTTCACCGGTTCGCCGGCCGTGGCGCTTACCACCAGAGTGTCGCCGCTGTGGAGTTCCACCTCGAAGGTGCCGGGGACCAGGAGGTCTTCACGGCAGTCGAAGCCGCGGCGCATCTCGTCGGAATAGGTGACGCCCTTGTACCAGACGGGATTGGCCTTGAAGGTGGAGGCCGACGTGCTCAGCTGCAGGTTCAGCGCAGGGAAATCTTCATAAAGACAGAAAGCGGCGCCGTTCTGAACGGGGACAAAGTCTGTGCGGGCGGCGTCGTTCTCTCCCGTAAGGCCGTGCACGTTGCGGAAGGCCAGGAAGGGCTTGAGTTCCAGTTTAACCTTGGCGGGGGCGTTCACCAGCTCGTATTGGATCATGAGCTGGTTCTGGTCCGGGCTCAGGGCGATCTTCTTACGGAAAACGATTTCCCCAATCTTGTAAGTGACACAAGGGACGGGGTCGGCGTCGAAGTCCACGATGTACTTGTGACCGCGGGGTTCGTACACGTCTCCGTAGCAGTGGATTCCCAGGTTGAATCGCTTGCCGCGCAGGGTCAGGCTTTCATCCAGGGAACTCAGCAGCAGGTGCCGGTAGCCATCGAACTTTTCTACCGGAACCGCCAGCAGACCGTGATAGCGCCGCGTATTACACGTAACAATGGACGTGTTGCAGTAGGCTCCGGTCTTGTTCGCCAGCATAATCTCCCGCTTCAGGGAATACGAGAGGTTGACGAGTTCCGACTTGTTGAATTTCAAAAAAGCCATAAATATCTGTTTATACTTGCTTCAAAACAAACGCCGTCCGGGCGGGCAGGTACAGCCTGAGGGTGTGGTCGTAAGCCTGGTTCCCGTTGGGACATTTCTCCTTCAGGGCCACGTGGTGTTCCCCTTCCTTCAACCGGCCGAAACCATCAAATCTGGGCTCGTCGGAGTCCAGTACAACCACGTAGTCACCCGCCGGTGCCGATACGCCGTAGTCGGTGAACGAACCCGCGGGGGAGAAATTCAGCGCAAAGATACAGTTTTTCCGTTTGAAAATCAAGATTTTCTTCTCTTCATCGGCCACCAGAAGTTCCGGGCGGGCCTTCAGCAGACCCTCCTTCTTCAGGAGATGGATCATCTCGCCGTCAAAGCGGCGGAGATCCCCGTACCGGAGGAGGTCATTGTCGGCCAGGGACCACTGGCGGCGGGCATATTTGAAGGACCAGCCGTTTCCTTCGCGGGGGAAGTCTATCCATTCGGGATGGCCGAACTCGTTGCCCATGAAGGTAAGGTAACCGTCTCCGGCGGTGCCGGCCGTCACCAGGCGGATGAGCTTGTGCAGGGCTATGCCGCGGTCCACTATGCCGTTCTGGGAAGCCTTGTTCATGGAGAAGTACATCTCCTTGTCCATGAGGCGGAAGATGATGGTCTTATCTCCCACCAGGGCCTGGTCGTGGCATTCGGCATAGGAGATGGTCTTCTCGTCCACGCGCTTTCCGCTGAGCTCCCACCAAATCTCGCCCATGGACCACTGCTCGTCGCTGCGTTCCTTGATCCACTTGATCCAGTGGTCCGCTATGCCCATGGACATGCGGAAGTCAAAGCCCACGCCAAAGGCCTCGTACGGGGCGGCCAGGCCGGCCATGCCGGACATGTCCTCGGCAATGGAGAAACCGGCGGGGTTCATTTCCTTCACCAGGCGGGTGGCCAGGGCCAGGTAGATGACGGCGTCTTCGTCCACGCCGCCGTCGAAGTACAGGCTGTAGTCCACGAAATCCTTACCCAGGCCGTGGTCCCAGTACAGCATGGAAGTGACTCCGTCAAAGCGGAAGCCGTCAATATGGTACTCCTCCATCCAGAACTTCACGTTGGACAGGAGGAAGTAGCGGGTCTCGTCTTTTCCGTAGTCGAAGCAGCGGGAGCCCCAGGCGGGATGGCGTCCGGCGTCTCCCTGGTGGAAATACAGATGGTCCGTTCCGTCAAACTCGGAAAGGCCTTCCAGGGTATTCTCCACGCTGTGGCTGTGCACTATGTCCATGATTACGGCTATTCCCTTGCCGTGGGCGTCGTCCACCAGGGCCTTGAACTCTTCGGGCGTGCCAAAGCGGGAGCTTAGGGCAAAGAAGTTGGACACCTGGTAGCCGAAGGAGCCGTAGTACGGGTGCTCCTGCAGGGCCATGATCTGGATGGTGTCGTACCCCAGGGCCTTCACTTTGGGCAGAACGTCCCTGCGGAACTCCTCGAAGGTACCCACCTTCTCCTTTTCCGAAGCCATGCCAATATGGCACTCGTAGATGAGGGGGTTCGGGCGCTTGCCGGCGTGGCCGTGCTTCCATTGGTAGGGCTTGGGGGCCCACACCTGGGCGCTGAACACCTTGGTAACCTCGTCCTGGACCACGCGGGTGGCGTAGGAAGGAAGGCGTTCTCCGCCGCCGCCCGGCCACTCTATGTACAGTTTGTACAGCTGGCCGTGGCGCAGGAACATCTCCGGCACCTTGAGTTCCCAGTTGCCCTGGCCCAGGGGTTTGAGGGCATAGGCATCGGTCCTCTTCCAGTTGTTGCAGTCTCCTATGAGGAAAATCTTGGAAGCGTTGGGGGCGAACTCGCGGAACACCCAGCTGCCGTCCTTGCACTTGTGCAGGCCGTAGTAGAGGTGGTTGTTCACGGCGTCTTTGAGGAGGCCGTCTCCGGCAATGTGTTTCAGCGTTTGCCAGATTCGCTCGTGCCGGGCGTCAATGGCGTCCTTGTAAGGCATGAGCCAGGGGTCCTGTTCGTAGATTTTTTTCATATGTGGTCCTTTATTTGTCATCCCGAGCGAAGTCGAGGGATCTCATTCCTTATCTAAACTGTCTATTTTTTCCTTGACGGTGCGCAGATACTCCCTGCATTGCTTGAGGAGTTCCTTACTCCGGCCCACCAGCGCATCGATGTCGTCCAGCTTGGTTTCCGGATTTTCCACCTTGGCTGCAATCTCTTCCAACTCGGCAATCGCCTTTGCGTAATCAAACTTCTGAGCCATAAATTATGCGGTTTTAACTTGGTTATTGTCAATATGGTCGCTGTAAACTTCGTCCACCTTGGCGGTGAGGGAGCCGTCGGAGAAGCGGACGCCTATGCGGTCCCCTTTGGCCACCTTGTCCACGGTCTTGAGCACTTTGTTGTCTTTGCCGGTGACCAGGACGTAGCCCAGGGCCAGGATGTTGCGGGGGTCGGAAGCCTTGATGAGGGCCTCTTTCAGGGCCACCTTGGAAACCTCGGCGCTCACTCGGGCCTGGGCGGCGAACTGTACGCGGTGCGCAGCATTGTCCCTGAGGCGCGCCACGTCGGCATATTTGTGCAGGAGACCTTTGGAAATGCGGCCGATGCTGCGCTGGAGAAGGATTTCCAGGGCCGACACGCGTCCCTGAATGGCGCGGTGCACCCGGGCGTCCAGCGTGCCCAGGCGCAGTTCCTCGCGGGAAGCGATGCGCTGCACGGCTGCCGCCACACGCTGTCCCAGGTGGTCCAGGACGGCATCCTGCTCCTCGTAGGCCTCCAGAAAAAGGTCGGCCAGGGCGGTGGGCGTCTTTACGCTGGCGTGGGCCACCATATCGGCAATATGGACGTCTTTGTCATGGCCGATGGCCGTAACCAAAGGAACGGGGCAAGTGGCGATGGCCACGGCCAGGTCGTAGTCGTCGAAGCAGGCCAGGTCCAGCTCGCTGCCGCCGCCGCGGAGGATGAGGATGGCGTCATACCCCTTCTCCCCTGCCTCTTCCAGGGCATCCATGATGGAGGCGGGAGCCTGCTCGCCCTGCATGAGGGCTTCGAAGAGGTCCAGCCGGAAGGCATAGCCCTCCGGGTTGTTCAGAAGGTGGTTGCGGAAGTCCTGGTAACCTGCCGCCGTTAAAGAAGTAATCACAGCCAGGCGGTACGGAAGGTCCGGCAGCGCCAGCTCCTTCTGCATGTCCATGTAGCCTTCGGCCGTAAGCTTCTCAATAGCCTTCTTGCGTTCCAGGGCTATTTCTCCCAGCGTGAAGGCGGGGTCTATGTTTTCTATGAAAAGGCTTACTCCGTATAATTCGCTGAAGTTCACCTGAACCTGCACCAGCACGGTGAGGCCGGCCTGGAGCTTCTGGCCGGTGCTGGTCTCGAAGAATTGGGTGAGCTGCGGATATTTCCAGCTCCAGATCATGGCGCGGGCCTCTGCCACGGACTTGCCCCCGCGGCTCTGGGAGAGGCTCAGATAGCAGTGACCGTTGGCCCGGGGGCTCCAGGAGGCGATTTCTGCTTTGACCCAGTATCGGCCCGGAAATGCATCGGCAATGCTCTCCTTAATCCTGGTCTGAAGTTCCAGGAGATCGATATAATTCCTCTCTCCCATAACTCTACAATTATACAAAAAAATCCGCGGAAAACCACGGATTCTTGAAAATTATTGGATGACCGGCTCGAAGTGCGGGATGGGTTGCAGCTTGAACAGGTTGGTCACATGCTTGTGGTCTATTCTCGCCTTTACCTCCGGGTCTTCGCATTCGCCCGTTCGGATGTACTTGTCCAGCACGGCGTAAGTGAAGCCCAGGTTGTCTTCGTCCGTAAGGCCCGTGAGGCCGTCCGAAGGGGCTTTCTCCACCAAATCAACAGGCAGGCCGAGGATTTTGCCGATGGCCACCACTTCCTGCACCGTAAGGCCGCCCAGGGGCGAGAAATCGCCCGCGGCGTCGCCGTAACGGGTGCTGTAGCCCACCCAGTCCTCAGAGAGGTTGCAGGTATTCACCACGCGGCCGTTGTTGCTCTGAGAAACCGCATACAGGGTGGTCATGCGAAGGCGCGGAGCCATGTTGATGCGGGTCTGCCGGCTGGCCTCATGGCCCAGCTGCGCCTCCACTTCGGCCATCAGCGCCTCGAAAGAAGAGCCGATATTCACGCAGTAGTGCCTGATTCCCAAGTGCTTGATAAGCCGGTTGGAATCGTCAATGTCCGGCTGTACGCCGTTGGGCATGGTTACACCAATCACACGGTCAACCCCCAGCGCCTCAACACAAAGTGCAGCGCATACGCTGCTATCCTTTCCACCGGAAATACCCAGCACGGCATTGCAGCCCTTGCCGTTTTCCTCGAACCAGTCCCTTATCCACTGGACGCACTGGTCTTTAACTTTTACTGCATCAAACATAATGATATCTATTTGAGATACACTCGCTTCGCTCGGTATGACAAAGAAAAACTCGGTATAACATTTTTTGTTTGTTTCTAAGTTATTTCCGGGGGCATCGGCCATTCTTTAGCCCCCGGAAATAACTTAGAAACAACATTTTACTTAGCACGGGTATATACCTGTATAGGACAACCCTCGAAGTCAAAATGCTCACGGAGTTTGTTCTCCAGGAAGCGCTTGTAGGGGTCCTTGACCCACTGGGGCAGGTTGCAGAAGAAGGCAAACTGCGGAGTACGGGTAGGAAGCTGCGTCACATACTTGATCTTGATGTACTTACCCTTCCATGCCGGCGGCGGATAGTTCTCGATTTCCGGGAGCATGGCGTCGTTCAGTTGGCTGGTAGGAATCTTGCGGGCCATATTGTCGGCCACACGGGCGGCGGCGTCCAGCACGTCCAGGATGCGCTGCTTGTTAAGCACGGAGGTGAAGATGATGGGAATGTCGTTGAAGGGGGCCAGCCGGGATTTCAAAGCCTCGGTATAATCCCGCATGGTATTTACGTCCTTCTCAAAGAGGTCCCACTTGTTCACCACTATCACGCAGCCCTTGCGGTTCTTCTGGATGACGTTGAAAATGTTCATGTCTTGAGCTTCCATACCCAGGGTAGCGTCTATCATGAGGATGCAGACGTCGCTGTGCTCGATGGTGCGCATGGCCCGCAGGACGGAATAGAACTCCAGATCCTCTGTCACCTTGCCCCTCTTGCGCATGCCGGCGGTATCCACAATCATGAACTCGTGGCCGAACTTGTTGTAATAGGTGGAGATGGAATCGCGCGTGGTACCGGCCACCGGCGTCACAATGTTGCGTTCCTCGCCCAGGAGGGCGTTGGTGAGGGAGCTCTTGCCCACGTTGGGGCGGCCCACAATGGCAATGTGCGGGAGGTCGGCGTGGTCGTCATCGGCCCCGTCGTCTTCCGGCAATACCTTCAGAATCTCGTCCAGGAGGTCTCCGGTGCCGCTTCCGTTGGCGGCCGATATGCTCCAGACCTCGCCCAGGCCCAGGGCGTAGAAATCGTAGGCGTCGTACATCTTTTCGCCGGTGTCCACCTTGTTCACACAGAGGATGACCGGCTTCTTGGAGCGGCGCAGAAGGTCTGCTATCTCGGAATCATAGTCCGTGATGCCCGTGGCGGCCTCGCACATGAACAGGACCACATCGGCCTCCTCAATGGCAATGCCCACCTGGCGGCGGATGGCGTCCTCGAACACGTCATCCGAATTGGATGTGTAGCCGCCCGTATCCACCACGGAGAATTCCCGGCCGCACCATTCGCATTTACCGTAGTGACGGTCCCTGGTCACACCAGCCGTCTCGTCTACAATGGCCTGGCGCATTCCCACCAGGCGGTTAAAAAGCGTTGACTTTCCAACGTTCGGTCTCCCGACTATAGCTACAAGTGCCATATAATAATCTAATTACAGATTCTTCACTTCGTTCAGAATGACAGTATCACGGTGCAAAGATACACTTTTCTTCGTCAAAAGCGGGACTTTCTATGCCGAAGAAACGTAATACACTGTGAAATACGTGATGCTGGCCCACCTTTTCCAGCGGTTTTACCTGCATGTCCGGGGCCCAGACCAGGAAGGGAATTTCTATCTGTGCCTTGGGAGCTATGCTGTAGGGCATTCCGTGCATATACGCGTTGTTTTCTCCCAGAGACTCACCATGGTCGGAGACAAAGAGGACACAGCTGCGGCGGTCCGGAATCTCCTGCAATATCTCTATCACGGAATGGATGAGATAGTCCGTGTAAAGGACGCTGTTGTCGTAGGCGTTGTACAGTTCGGCCTGGGTGGTCTTGGACATCTCTACCGTATGGCAGGCCGGCGTAAACACCTCGAATTCGGGCGGATAGTTGGAGTAATAGGCCGGGCCGTGGTTGGTATAGCCATGGATGACCACAAAGATCTTATCGGCCTCGCTCTCCAGCAGTTCTTCCTTGAGCCCCGCCAGAAGGATGCCGTCGTGTTCACCGTCCAGTTCCGGATACTTTTTCTTCAACTCCGAGCTCTTATAATACTTTTCCGTATGTACCGGCGGCTCACCCCAGTTGCTGGTGCGCCAGCTCACGTCCACCCCTGCGCGCTGCAGGTAATTGGGCAGAATCTCGTGCAGTTCCTTCGCCTCTACGGGCTCCAGAATGGCCTTCACGCCGCCCAGGGTATAGGTAGAAGAGGCATCGGCCTTCAGCGCCACCACTCCGTCACGGGTGGTGAGAGGGTTAGTCTCCTTCTCATAACCATACAGGGAAAAATGGTCCTGACGGGCCGATTCCCCTATCATAAGAATACAAATATCCCGCGTCTCCGATACAGAAGTGACATCCGGAAGGAGAATCTCCTTCTGGTTCCGCTGGCGCTCGGAGGCCCAGTAACGGAAGGAATTCACAATGTAGGACCAGGGGGCGATGAGGCTGCCCAGTTCGGTGGAATTGCGGTCTATCCAGGTGAAGTTCTTCACGTTGATGAGAATGACCGCCAGGATTGACGCTATGGATACTCCCACGCTGCCCAGGAAGCGCTTGAAGGAGCCATAATCCACCTTGCGCTTCAAAACATAAAGGGACGGCAGCACGGCCAGCAGCAGCACATACAGCACAGGCCCCCAGGAGAAAAAGCTGGAAATCTCCGAGTACTGAGACTTGAAGATGCTGCCCATAATCTCGTCCGTCACCAGTTCCTCGTAAGTGATTACGCCATAAAGCATGATGGCGTTGCCCACCAGGGTAAGGGCAATGATCACTTTACCCACCGTCCGGAAACAATACACCAGAACGTAATACAACAGGTAGTTCAGCCCCAGGAGCATCACCAGCGCCAGGAGAACGAGCAGAACGCTGTTGAAGCCTCCCTCCAGGCACCGGGCGGCATGCTGGGCAAAAGGCAGGTGATAGGCCAGGAGCGTGAAAACGCTCAAAACCATGCAGTAGGTGCTCAGGCGGGCTTTTTTAGGGGGCAGCGGTATCATTTTTTCTTGTACAGCTTTACAAACAGGTAAACAGTTGCGGCCATCAGGGCCAGAACCAGCAGGTTGAACAGCACGGAGAGAACCCAGTTCACGGGTTGGGGGGCATTGTTGAACGGGCTGGAGGCCACCGAGGCGTCATACCGGGCAAAGGGGTTGGTATAAATGACCGCCCCGTCCGGGAAAAAGGCCGTGATGCGGGCATAGGGCTCATCGGCCTCCAAGGTATATTCAACGCGGTCCGTATCCTTGGCCAGCAGCAGCGTAGCATGGCCCTGGCCGTTGATGCGGATGCTGTCGGCCCTTTCCGACAGTGTCATATAGATAGTGCTGCCGTCCAGGCCGATGTTGCGGACAGACGGCAGCCTGTGGTTCTTTTCAATTTTTTCTTCCCAGTCGCCGTCGCCGTAATCGGGCACGCGCATGGCGTAATAGCAGCCGCCGAGAAGGGTGTTTTTAATATCTTCATACCCGGCCGACGGGGTGCAGAGGAAGTTGCAGCGGATGGCAATCCTGCGCGGGTCGCGGGCGTGGTGGAGGTCGTCGTTGGCCAGGCCGAAGCTGTAGTGTCCGGCGCTCAGCGCCTGGTCCCAATACTCATTCTGGGTGCTCACATGGGTGTCCAGCTCCATAATCTCGTAGCCGGACAGGGCCTTCATATCCACCTCCGTAAGGCCGATGGTGCGGTAAGGGTGGTTAATCTGGATAAAGTCCGAACTTCGGCCCAGATAATCCAGCTCGAACTGCATCTGGGAGGTGAGAACGGGCAGCAGCGGATCGTAATGGACCACTTTGGGGCTGCCGAAAACCAGCTTGTGGAACTTGAACGGAGTGTAACCCTGCTCGTACACGTTCACCTGCAGCGAAGGGTCGAAGGGATGGGTGGTGAGTTCGTTGTGGTTAGAGAAGGTAACAATGTCGTAGCCCAGCTTTCGGTAGGTGTCGTAGGTTTCCTGCGGCCAGGCCTCGCACTCGTTGGGAGGGAAAGGGCCTTTCACCCGCGTATGGGTATGGAAATTGGCCCGTTTCCAGCCCATGGCGGTATCCAGCGCGGCATACGGATTAAAGATATCAGGCCCGCTGAAAGGCTGGGGCGCGCGGAAACTATAGATGGGGCTCACGCTGGTGACCTCAACGGCCAACACCAGCAGCAACACCACGGAAGCCGCCGCCAGGTACAGGATATGCCCGACGCGTCTCATCAGATTCTCTTGCTTTTGGAACGAGGAACCATCACTTTAAGGGCAGCGGGCTGCACGTCCAGGTCAAAGGAGGTGCCGGCCTCAAAGGGGTCTCCGTCAAAGTGCACGGGCCCGTTGTCGCTGCGCCAGATATAGAAATGGTTGCCCCGGAAATGCAGGAAATGGCGGCTGGTGGGGGCACGGCCCGTCATCAGGCGCGTGGCCAGGTCCGGGATTTCCAGCGTGGAGAAGGGGTTCACCACCACCACGTCCAGCAAACCGTCCTGCAGGGAGGCCATGGGCGCAATCCGGGCCTGGTTTCCCCACTGGTTGGCATTGGCCACCGTCACAAAAACGGCTTTCCCTTCCCACAGCATACCCTTTTCGGAACGGATGGCATATTGGGCTAGGGAATGCTGTTTCCACTCTTCCCAGGCCAGGGAAATGTAACGGGGCAGTCCCCTCTTGGTGGAACGGGCAAACTCCATGCTCACCTGCGCATCCAGGCCGAAGCCCGCCGTGCAGAAGAAAGGCTGTCCGTTCATCCGGGCCACGTCAATCCTGGCCTCGCAACCCTTGTTCAAAGTTTCTACCGCCAAGAAAGGTAACCGGCTGATTCCCAGATGCAAAGCCAGACCGTCCCCGCTGCCGCAGGGGATAATTCCCAGGCACTTTTCTGTACCCACCAGGCCACGGGCCACCTCGCTCACCGTACCGTCGCCCCCTACGGCCACAACCACTTCGGCCTCACTTGTCCGGGCCATTTCATAGGCCTCTCCGGCGCAGGAAGTGAACAGAATTTGGGGCTGGTATAAGGACAAGTCCAGGTGTTTTCCAATAGCGGAAAGCACCTGTGACTTATCGTTCTGGCCCGATATGGGATTTACAATGAAGGTTATCTTCCTGGGCATATCATGGTTTTAAAGCGCAGGTTTCGCAGGCCTCGGAATAGTTTCCGCTACAGACCTTCTTGCCTTTCTGCGCGGCCAGCATTTCCATTTCTTCCTGCTTGGCGCACTTGATTCCCCGCTTTCGCATTTCCGGATTCGTGGAGATTTCTCCGTCGGGAAAAGGCCGATGGAAAAAGAAGATGTTCACGCCCAGCAAAAGCACGGCGAGACCCACGAATACGATGGCTGCGAGCAGCGTTTTCATGCGTTACAGCGGGAATTCGGAGGAAATGGGTTCGTAGTTGTACACCTTCAGCATCATGCGGGCGAAGGTATCGGCCAGGGACACTACGCGGAACTTGCTCTGGAAGGCCTTCTTGGAAGGATCCAGCGGAATGGTGTCCGTTACGTATACCTCGCAGAGGGCGCTCTTGTCGATGCGCTCGTAAGCGGGGCC
>JAFZWC010000035.1 GCA_017617475.1 Bacteroidales bacterium | reverse complement strand
GTTTGAACTTGCGGCTGTCGCTGGTGAGGAGTTTGTCGAACTTCCCACTGGCAACGGCGTCTTCGCCCAGTTCTTCTTCCTGACCTTCAATCTCTTCCCAATCTTCTGCCATAATCTTGCCTTTTTCTCTTATTCTTTAAGGAATGGGATGCCCCTCCGGGGGGCATCGGCCTTCTTTTTAGCCCCCCGGAGGGGCTCCCAATCCTTAAAACTCATAGCCAAACCGGCGGAGTTCCTTGCGGTTCTCCCTCCAGTCCGGATCTACTTTTACAAATGTACTTAAAAATACTTTCTTCTGGAAGAAGTCTTCCATTTCCATGCGGGCTTCGGTGCCCACCTTCTTGAGCATGGAGCCGCCCTTGCCGATGATGATGCCCTTCTGGGAATCTCTCATCACATAGATGACGGCGCTTATCTCATAGCGCTCTTCTCCCTCGTGGAACTCCTCAATCTCTACCTGACAGCTGTAGGGAATCTCCTCGCTGTAGTTCAGGAAGATCTTCTCGCGGATAATCTCCGAGGCGAAGAAGCGCAGGTTCTTGTCCGTGAACTGGTCTTTGTCAAACCAGGCCGGGGCTTCCGGAAGACGGCTGGAAACCGCTTCCAGGATGCTCTCCAGATTGAATTTCTCCTGGGCCGATGCGGGGATAATCTCGGCCTTGGGGAGCTGCTGGTGCCACCATTCCATGAGTTCCACCACCTTCTCCTGGCTGGAGATGTCAATCTTGTTGATGACCACCACCACGGGGCAATCCACCTTGCGGAGCTTCTCTATGTAGGCTTCGTTTTTGTCGCCTTTCTCCACCGTGTCCGTCACGTACAGGATGATATCGGCATCCCCTATGGCGGTGTCCACGAAGGCCAGCATGTTCTCCTGCAGCCGGTAGTTGGGCTTGAGGATGCCGGGCGTGTCGGAGTAGACTATCTGGTAGTCCTCACCGCTCACGATGCCCATGATGCGGTGCCGGGTGGTCTGGGCCTTGGCCGTCACTATGGACAGCTTTTCCCCCACCAGGGCGTTCATCAGCGTGGATTTACCCACGTTTGGGTTGCCGATGATATTGACAAAACCTGCTCTGTGTGCCATTATACGTATGCTCCCATCTTGAGGATGTTCACTTCACCTTCCGTGAGGTAGCGCCAGTCGCTCTTCTTCAGGCCCTTCTTGGTGAGGCCGGCGAAGTACACGCGGTCCAGGGCGCGGACCTCGTAACCCAAGCTTTCGAAGATGCGGCGTACGATGCGGTTCTTGCCGGAGTGGATCTCGATGCCCAGCTGACGGTGGTCATGTGCGTCGATGAATTCCAGCTCATCGGCCGCCACTACGCCGTCGCTCAGCTCTATGCCGGCCAGGATCTTCTGCTGGTCTTCCTCGGTGAGGGGGGCGTCCAGCACCACCTGGTAAATCTTCTTCTTGTTGTAGGACGGGTGGGTGAGGCGTTCGGCCATTTCTCCGTCGTTGGTGAACATGAGCACGCCGGTGGTGTTCTTGTCCAGGCGGCCCACCGGGAACACGCGGGTGGGGCAGCCCTTCAGCAGGTCCATCACGGTTTTCTCTGCGTGAGGGTCGCTGGCGGTGGTCACATAGCCCTTGGGCTTGTTCATTACGATGTACACCTTTTCTTCACCCTTGAGGCGCTGTCCGTTGAAGCGGACGTCGTCGGTGAGCACGTTCACTTTCACGCCCAGCTCGGTGACCACCTCTCCGTTCACGGTGACCACACCGCTCTGGATGAGGGTGTCGGCCTCGCGGCGGGAGCATACGCCGGAATTGGCGATGAACTTGTTCAGGCGCACTACCTCCTGAATCTCGGTAGGGGCGGTGTCGTCGTCGCTGTAACGGCCGTTTACCTGGGGTTTGCGGCTCAGCATGGCCTTCATGCCTTCATCGGCCTGGCTGCGCTTGGCAAAGGGTTTGCGGGCGCCGGGCTTGGTGCCGAAGGACGGCTTGCCGTAACCGCTGCGGCGGGGCTTGTCGCCGTAGGTCTTTTCGCCGTAAGGCTTGTCGGAGGAGAAGGAACGCTCTCCGCGGGGTTTGCTGCCGAAGCTGCTTCTGCGCTCTCCGTCGGGCCTGTGGGAGGCGCCTTCGGGCCGATGTCCGCCTTCCGGGCGACGGGAGTAACCTCCCTCCGGGCGGGGACCGTGGCTGTTGTCACGCTGCGGACGGCCTGCGCCATAAGCGCGGCGGGGGCGGTCCTCCGAGTCAAAGCTGCGGCTGGTGCTGTAATCTACTTTTTCTGCATGGCCTTCAGAGGGCCGGCGTACGATGCGTTTTCTCGTACCTTTTTTGTTGTCTTCCATAATACACTACTAATTTGTCGACTCACGTCGGTTATATGATATTTCTCTTGTCATTCTGAGCGTAGCGAAGAATCTACTTCAATTTAAATATGTACGTTATGGTTCCGGTTTGCAGGGCCGGAGCATTTGCGCTTTGGTTGAAGTGGGCTTTGAGGGCGGCGTTACGGGCGGCATTCCACAGGGTTTTGTCCGTTACCGTGGTGCCTTCCGCGCCCGGGATGGCTTCCGTCACGGTGCCATACTGGTCCACTTTCACTTGTACCACCACCGTGCCTTCCATCTGGGAGTCGTAGGAGGGTTTGGGCAGTGTGCCCAGCACGCTGCGGCCCTTCACGTGGGCGTTGGCGGTGCCTTCCGTCTTGCCTTCGGGGGTGTTGCCGTCCGGCTGACCGGGCTTGAAGCCTTCCGTAGCTTCCGTGGCGCTGTGCGGCGTGGTGGCTTTGTCGTCTTTCTTGGCCATTCCCGGGAACGAGGCCCGCGGGTCCAGCTTGGGTTCTTCCGGTTCCGGGGTGGGGACTTCCACGTCTCCATGGGTGTCCGGAACGGTTTCAGGAGTGGTGTTGGGGCGGTCGTTCACATAGGGCGATTCGGCCTTCTGCACCAGCTCTACGGGTTTGGTCAGGTCTACGGTCTCTGCCTGGGGCTGCCGGCCCGTCCGGGTAGGCGTGGGCTTTACCTGTTCCTGCTCCACCTCAAACTCAATGAGGAGCGACGTGCGCTCCGGCGGCGGGGGATCCAGGTAGGTGAGGCCGCTGGTAAACAGCACTACCGCCAGCAGAATATGGAAAACCAGCGTAACCACCAGTCCGGTCACGTTGGAGTCCTTTTCTCTCTTGAGTCTGCTGCGCTGGTAGGGCTGCATGCCTTATTCGGGTTGTGTTGCCAGAATTACCTTGTAGTGATTCCGTTTGGCAATGTTCATAATTTGGACTACTTCTCCTACAGGAACGCTCTGGTCACTGAAGATGGAGAAGGTGGGGTCTTCTTCCGCGGAAAGGAGGCCGATGAGCTGGTCCTCCACCTGTTCGTAGCTGGCGGGGTTTTTGTCCCCGTTCACGTGGTAGGTGTAGGTGTCGTTGCCCCAGTCCTTGATGCTCACGCTCACCGTGGCCTTGGCGCTCACCTGGCCCGTGGACTTGGGCAGCAGGAGCTTGAGGGCGTTGGGATTGATGAGCGTGGAGGTTACCAGGAAGAAGATCAGGAGCAGGAACACGATGTCCGTCATACTGGACACCGAGAACTGCGCGTCTACTTTGGTATTGCGTTTAAGGGCCATAGGTTATTCCTCTTCTCCGGGTTCGTTGAGTACGATGTCGATGAATTCCAGGGTGGAGCTTTCCATCTTGTACACCAGGTCGGAAATCTGGGAAGTGAGCCAGTTGTATCCGAAGTAGGCGATGATACCCACGATAAGACCGCCGACGGTGGTGAGCATGGCGGTGTAGATACCGTCGCTCAGGAGGGTGATGTCAATGTTGTTGCCGGCCTTGGACATGTTGAAGAAAGCCTTCACCATACCCAGCACGGTACCCAGGAAACCAATCATGGGAGCGCCGCCGGCGATGGATGCCAGCAGGGGCAGGCCCTTCTCCAGGCGTGCCACCTCTACGTTGCCGCAGTTCTCGATGGCGTTCTGGATGTCGGACATGGGACGGCCCATGCGGTGGATACCGGTCTCTACCATACGGGCAACGGGGTTGTCGTATTTGCCGCAGAGGGTGATGGCGCTCTTGGTCTTGCCCTCGTTCATGTAGTCGCGGATGTCCTGCATGAAGTGGGGGTCAATCTTGGAAGCGTGCTTGATCATCCACCATTTGCGGCCGATCAGGTAAATGGCCAGGAAGGACAGGGCCAGCAGCACCCACATGAGGGGGCCGCCCATGTTGAACATGGACCACAGGCTGGTGCTCATCTCCGTGGGCTGGGCCACCGTTTCCGCCGCCTGGTTAATCTGCTCGGCCATAGCCGCCAGGCTGTCTGTTTGAAGAAGATGGAATAACATATAAGTTGTTTTTTTACAAAATTCTAACTAACCCACAAAGATAGTAAATATTTCTGACAAATAATGCCCTCTGAAAGGTGCGCTCCTTCGGAGCTATCCCTCCCACTGTGGCAAAGGGGGCCTGCCAAGCAAGCTTGTCATTCCCCCTCTGCCATAGCGGGCCCCTCCCATTCACGAGACATGGGCGTCTACGCCTTTCAGAGGGCATTATTTGTCTTAAATCACTTCAATGTCCGCGGCGGGGATCCAGCCCTGGCGACCGTCGGCCAGTTCGATGTTGGTGTAGGTGCCGACGTTGTCCAGGACCTTCACGGAAGTGCCTTCGTGCAGGATGAAGAGGTCCTTGGCGCTCTCGGCCGAAGGGGAACTCTTGACGGAGGAGACGGGCCGCATCACGATGGCGCGGTCCTTGGCCCTGGCTTCCCTCATCTGCCACTGGGCGAAGTCCCAGCCGTTGAGGGAAAGGATGAAGCAGACAATGCCTACGAAGAAGCCCACGCGACGGCGACCGGGGGTGCTGCCCAGCAGGTACAGTAACGCCATGGCAATGGCGGCGGCCAGGAACACCAGGCCAAAGACAGCCCAGGTGTTGGATGGCATCAGGTAGCACAGGGCGTGTCCCCACTGTTCGATGATAATCTCCGGAACCTCGTCAATGCGGTCCTGGGTAAGGCTGCGGGCATATTCCAGGTTGTGGCGGACGTCGGCGTCGGACGGATCCAGCTTAAGGGCGCGCTCGTACCAGAGGATGGCCGGGGCAATCTCGCCGGTTTTGAAATAGGCGTTGCCCAGGTTGTAGTACAGTTCCCGGGACATGAGACCGGCGCTGCGGATTTCTTCCCAGTCCCGGATGGCCGATGTAAAGTCACCTTCCGTATAGGCTGCGACACCTGCGTTCCAGAGGGAGTCGGGGTAGGACTCGGCGGCGCGGGCCTGGGTGATCGGCAGCGCCAGGAGCAGCAAAATGGCCAGTACGGGGGCCTTGGAAGGGGTTTTCTTCATGGATGCGTCAATGGCGGTGATGGTGGAAACGGCTTTCTCGTAATGGGCGTTCATGGCCTCATGACCGGCGTCGGGGGAGTAGCGGGCGAACTCGCAGGCGTCCAGCAGGCCGGTGAAGTCCTGCGCAACGGATTCGGGCACGCCTCCGGCCACCAGGGAGGCCGAGATGTTCTCCTTGTTCTGGTCGGCCATGTCCATGGCCAGTTTGTCACCCACAAAGCCTATGAGCGAGCGGTGGAGCTCTTCATAGAAGGCCGTATAGAGGTTCTTGTCCAGGAAGTCCTTGGCCTGGGCCAGGCGCTTCAGGGCCTGGCGGGTGGCGCGGCGGTTGCGGGATCCCACCACGTCGGCCCTTCTGGCGGCCATCTTGCGGAAGCCCAGCCAGATGCCGGCTCCTATGGCCAGGAGTACCAGAATGCTGATGATCCAGGCGGGGGAATACACGAAGAAGCCCTCTTCGTTGCCCAGCGAGGTTTTGGTGCGGATGAAGCGGATGTCTTCGCCCAGATTCTTGACCCCCTTGCGGTCCACCACCAGGGACGTGCCCTGGTCCTGGGCGCCGGAAGTGGCCGATGAGGAACGGGCTACGGCCAGCGGCATCACCGCTGTGGAGGCCGTATGGTACTTGCGCTCCTTGACGTCATAGTAACCGTATTGCACGGGGCCGATCTCAAAATTGCCCGGGCTGCGCGGAATGAAGGGGAATTCGAAGGTCTTGGAACCGGAAGTGCCGCTCTTGTCGGTGTTCACGCTGGTTTTGACGTCATACACCTCGAAGTCCGGCGGGAAGCTCACCTTGGGGGATTCCAGCAGGGCCACATTGCCCTTGCCGGAAACGGTAACTATAATGGATGCCGCGTCGTGCGTCTTGAGGGAATCCTTGCTCAGATGCGCCTGCACCTGGAATTCACCCACGCCGCCGCCGAAGGAAGCGGGGGCGCCGCCCGGCAGGGCCGATACATGGATGGTAGTGGCCTTGGTGGACACCCGCTGGCGGGTGGTCACGTAGTCGCTGCCGAAGAATTCGTCAAAGATGGAACCGGTGGAACGGCGCTGCTGCACGTTCACCAGACACACAATTTCGGCCGGGTCTACGGTCTGGTCGCCCGCCTTCTGGGGAATGATGACCCAACGGCGCATAACGGCGCTGTTGTACATGGTTCCGTCTACCTGTTCGCGCTGGAATTCTATGTTGGCGGGAGATTCCACCTCCTGGCTCCAGAAGCCGTTGAAAGAAGGGAAACGGGCGTTCTCGAAGCCCACCAGGTTGGCCCGGTGGTAAATCTTGAGGGTGGCGGTGACGGGTTCGCCCACCACCACGGAAGTACGGCTCAAGCTAAGGCGCATGAAGATATCGGCATTGCCCGCCGTGGCAGTCTGGGCCGATGTTCCGCCTTGCTGGGAGCCGGAACTTTGGGCGGCCGTTCCGGAATTACCGGCAGATGTACCGTCGTCCACCACCTGGATGGTGACGGCCTTGGAAACGAGTTCCTCTCCCTTGACCTTGGCAGTAGCGGCCGGAAGGGTGAAACTGCCGGTCTTTTTGGCCTGCAGGATATAGGTGTAGGAGGTCTGGGACGAGCGGGTGGTTTTTCCGTTAATCATCTGGACACTGCGGGAAGTGCCCTTCTGGGGCCCCCACACCACCGTGAAATCCTGACTGGCGTCCCATTGGAAATCGGACGGTTCACGCTCGCCTTCAATAATGAACACCAGGTTGAAACGCTCCGAGAGCTCCACTATGTTGTGAACTTCTACGCGAATACTGGACTGGGCCCATACGGCTATGCTGCCCATAAGGCCGATGAGTATGGCAAACAGTTTCTTCATACGCTACCAATTCTTTTCCTTCTGGCGGGACTTGAGGGCCTGGGCCTTCTTCTCGTCCACCTTTTCCTGGGTCTGCTTTTCCTTTTCCTGGATGGCCTGCAGCATCTGCTGGGCCTGCTGGGGACTTATCTGCGGCTGCTGCTGGGGCTGTTGCTGCTGGTCCTGCTTGTTATCCTGGTTCTGGTCTTGGTTCTGGTCCTGCTGATCTTTATTCTGATCCTGGTTTTGATCCTTATTTTGATCCTGATTCTGATCTTGGTTCTGATCCTGATTCTGGTCCTGGTTTTGGTCCTGGTTCTGCTGGTTTTGATTCTGGTTCTGCTGCTGTTCCTGCAGTTTGTTGCGGGCATACAGGTAGTTTTCCTTGGCATCCAGGTCGTCCGGGGTGCGGCGCAGGCATTCCTTGAACATGTTCACGGCCGTCTGCCAGTCTTCCTTGGCCACGGCCACGTCTCCACGGTTGAAGTAATAGTCGGCCGCAAAGGGCTCTTCCGACGCGGTGAGCTGAACGGCGTCCAGCTGTTTGGCCGATTCGTCATAGTTCTCCTGACGGTACAGGTTGTTGGCCAGGTTATAGTGGGCGGCCACCGACGAGGTGTCCAGCAGGAGCGCCTTGCGGTAGCTTACATCGGCCTTGGCGTATTCTCCCTTTTTGAATTCCCGGTTACCGCGGCGCAGGTCCGCCTTTTGGGCGAAGGCGCTTAAGCAACTGAGCATCAGAAGGGTTATGCTTACGAACTTTCTCATACTTCAAACAGTCTGCGGCGGGGTTTTCGCTCGCCTATGAGCATTTCAATCACCAGCAGGAGCAGGGCTATGCCGAAGAAGTACATATACTGCTCGTCGTACTCTTCGAACACCAGGCTGCCGAATTCCTCGTCTTCCATCTTGCGGATGTCGTCGATGATGGGATTCAGGCCGAATTCCTCGCCCCCGGCGTGGATGTAGGCGCCGCCTCCGGCCTTGGCTACGGCGCGCAGCGTCTCTTCGTCCAGGCGGGTGACCACAATCTCCCCGTCCTTATCCCGCATGAGACCTCCTTCCACGGGAATGGGCTGGCCTTCGGCCGATCCCACGCCTATGGTGTAAACCTTAATGCCCAGTTCGGCGGCCTGGCGGGCGGCGGCCACAGGGTCGTCCTCGTGGTTCTCGCCGTCGGAGATGACTATGATGACGCGGCTTTTCTCGCTTTGGGCGCTGAAGCTCTTGATACACAGATTGATGGCATCTCCAATAGCCGTTCCCTGTACGGGAATGGATTCGGTGTCGATGCTGGAGAGGAACATCTTGGCACTCACGTAGTCGGTGGTCACCGGCAGCTGCACGAAGGAAGTTCCGGCAAAGATGACCAGGCCTATGCGGTCGTCCTGGAGCTTGTCCGTAAGACGGGAGATGGACAGTTTGGCCCTCTCCAGCCGGTTGGGGGAGTAATCCTGCGCCAGCATGGAGTTGGAGACGTCCAGTGCCACTATAATCTCGGCTCCCCGGGTAGTGTGTTCGGCCAGTTTGGCGCCGGAACGGGGCCGGGCCAGGCCGATGGCAAAGAACGCGAAAGCGAGGCACCAGAATGCAATCCTTACCCATCCCTTGGAGCGGGACCGGGAGGGCATGAGGGCCTCGGTGAGGGCGGGGTCGCCGAAGGCCTTCACCCGGCGGCTGCGGAAGTAACGCAGCACGCCGTATCCCAGCAGCACCACCGGGATCAAAAGAAGCAAGTACAAGTACTTGTAGTCGGCAAATAACAGCATTACGGCAACCTCCTCAAACAGGCGCTCAGCAGCAGTTCCAGCAGCAGGCAGGCCAGGGCCGCAAGCGCATAATTCTTAAACAGATCTTTGTATACCGGGAAAGAATCCACGCTGGTGCGGGTCTTTTCCATCTGGCCGATCTCGGCGTAAATTTCACTGAGCTTGGTGTTGTCCGTAGCGCGGAAATAGCGGCCGCCCGTGCCGTCGGCGATGCCTTTCAGGAGGGGCTCGTCAATCTCTACGGGAATGTTGCGGAGCTCGATGCCCCAGGGTGTCTGCACCGGGTAGGGGGCGGTTCCGTTGGCGCCCACGCCTATGGTGTACACGCGGATGCCGTAGGTCTTGGCTATCTCGGTGGCCATGCCGGGGTCTATTTCGCCCATGTTGTTCACACCGTCGGTGAGCAGGATGACCACCCGGCTCTTGGCGTCGGAGTCCTTCATGCGGGCCACGGCGGTGGCCAGGCCGTTGCCTATGGCAGTACCGTCCTCAATGAGATCCGTCTGCACGTCCTTCATGAGGTTGATGAGGGTGGCGCGGTCCGTGGTGAGGGGGCACTGGGTGTAGCTCTCTCCGGCAAACACCACTATTCCCATGCGGTCGCTGGGCCGCTGGGCTATGAATTCTATGGCTATGTCCTTGGCGGCGCTCAGGCGGTCGGGAGTGAAGTCCCGGGCCAGCATACTGGTACTCACGTCCATGGCGAAGACAATGTCAATGCCTTCTGTGTCAATCTTTTCCACCTGCGAGGAGGAACGCGGCCGGGCAATGGCTATAATAATCAGACACAGGGCGGCGGTGCGCAGCACAAAGGGGATGTGGCGGACAATCTCCATCACGGAGCGGCCTCCTGCGGTCCAGGCGTCCAGCTTGGAAACGCGCATGTGGGGCCGACGGTCCCTCAGTTCAATATAAAGGTACCGCCCCACCAGAAGGATGGGGATAACCAGGAGGAACAGCAGCTTGGGATACTCAAAGAACATATGCTAATCCTCCTTCTTTTGAGATACGCTCGCTTCGCTCGGTATGACACTATTGTCATTCCGAGGCCCTTCTGGGGCCGAGAGAATCTCCTGTTCGTACGTTGCCGTCACGAAATGTACAGCCTGAGGGAGCACGGTGGCGTTTTCCTCGTCCGTGGCGGTGAACTTGGCGAATTTGACGAAGTCGGCCCTTTCGAAGAGAGACTTCATCTCGGCATACAAGTCCTCGGGAATGTCGCTGCCCTTAAGCCCTTCGAAGATTTCCGCCGTGGTCATTTCCATGGCACCCACGCCGTAGCGGGCAACAATGTACTCACGCAGCGCGTCGGTTACGCCGGAATAGAAGGTCTTCTGGTGTTCCGGCTTCCAGTACTTGTCTCCACGGTACTTGTCCAGCTTGCGGAGGGCCTTGATGTGGGCAGGTTCGGCCTGTTCTTTCTCCAGGGCGGCCTTGCGCCGGTTTTTGATGAAGACATAGAGGAAAACGATGAGGCCGATGGCCGCCAGGATGACCAGCACCCAGGGAAGAATCTCCTTGAAAGTGTAGGGGAACTTCACCTGCGGCTTGATGTCGTGGGCCTGGAAGGTCTCCATGTCTATGGGCAGTTCCTTCACCTCCAGCGGTTCTTCCGGGGCATGGAAGACCAGGGTGTCTCCGTTCACCAGCGCGGGAATGTCCGGCAGCTGGTAGAGGCCGCCGTCAAAGGCCGTCAGGATGATGGAGGCCTTGATGTTGTACCGGGCCGGCGTTTCCTTTTTCTTGCTTACGCGGGTGGAATCCAGCTGCCAGCTGCCCAGGACTTCCAGGGGACTGTCTTTTTCCGGTTTGAGTTCCGGAAGGGCCAGCGGAGTGCCCTCGGTTATATTTTCCAGAGTGATTCCATAGCGGAATTGGTCGGCAATGAGCACCGAATCCCGCTTCTGGAGGGGCTCCAGAAAGGTTTGGCCGGCGTCTTTCCGCAGACCTTGGGCCCCCAGGGGGAGGGCCGCTGCCAGCAGGGCCGGTATGATGAGTCTCAGTTTCATCTTCTGTGGAATAAGGAAAGCAGGCCGCGCACATAGTCTTCCTGGGTGGCTATATCCACGTGGTCCACCTGGTAACGGAGCATGAGGCGGTCGGCCGCCAGGGTGCTGGTGCGGAACCACTGCTCGTAGGATTGGCGCACGGAGGCCGAAGCGGTATTGATCCAGCGGGAGGCGCCGCTCTCGGCATCCTTGGCATGCACCAGGCCCACATTGGGAAGGCTCTTCTCGCGGGGGTCGGTGACCCGTATCACGGACACGTCGTGCCGGTTGACGGCCACCTTCAGGGCTTCTTCGTAGCGCGGGGCACCGTCGGCCTCTACATCCAGCATGTCGCTGAGCACGAAGGCCGTACATTTTTTCTTAATGGCGTTGGTAAGATACCTGAGCGCTTCCGAGATGTCCGTCCCGTTGGAGGTGGGCTCGTATTCCAGGATTTCCCGGATAATGTGCAGGAAATGGGTGCGGCCCTTTGCCGGGGGGATGAACTTCTCTACATGGTCGCTGAAGAGGATGCAGCCCACCTTGTCGTTGTTGAGGATGGCGCTGAAGGCCAGGGTGGCGGCAATCTCGGCAATCTGTTCCCGCTTGGTCTTGACGGCCGTGCCGAACAGCCCGGATCGGGAAATGTCCACCAGCAGCACCACGGTGAGTTCGCGCTCTTCCTCGAAAACCTTCACGTACGGCGCGCTCATGCGGGCCGTTACGTTCCAGTCCATGTTGCGCACGTCGTCGCCCCACTGGTACTCGCGCACTTCGCTGAAGGCCATGCCGCGTCCCTTGAACGCAGAATGGTACTCTCCCGCGAAGACCTGATGGCTCAGCGCCTTGGTGCGGATCTCAATCTTGCGGACCTTCTTTATTAACTCTTCCGGAGTCATTAAGGAACGATAACAGCGTTGATGATTTTCTCGATAATCTGCTCGGGGGTGACGTTCTCCGCCTCGGCCTCATAGGTAAGGCCGATACGGTGGCGCAGGACCTCGTTGCATACGGCGCGCACATCTTCCGGAATCACGTAGCCGCGACGCTTGATGAAGGCGTAGGCCTTGGCGGCCATGGCCAGGGAAATGCTGGCACGCGGGGAAGCTCCGTAGGAAATGAAGTTACCCAGCTCCTTGAGGCCGTATTCGGCCGGAGTACGCGTGGCGTATACGATGTCCACTATGTAGCGCTCGATCTTTTCGTCCATATAGACGTCACGCACCACCTCGCGGGCGCGGACAATGTCTTCCGGCTTCACAACGGCCTGGGCCTTGGGGAACTCTCCGGTATTGTTCATGCGGATAATCTGGCGTTCCTCGTCCTTCTTGGGATAGGAAACCACTACCTTGAGCATGAAACGGTCTACCTGGGCCTCCGGCAGGGGATAGGTGCCCTCCTGCTCAATGGGGTTCTGGGTGGCCATCACCAGGAAGGGCTCCGGCAGTTTGTAGGTATTGTCGCCGATGGTTACCTGATGCTCCTGCATGGCTTCCAGCAGGGCGCTCTGAACCTTGGCCGGGGAACGGTTGATTTCATCGGCCAGGACGAAGTTGGCGAAGATGGGGCCTTTGTGCACCTCGAAGCTCTCCTTCTTCTGGGAATAGACCAGGGTGCCCACCACGTCGGCCGGGAGGAGGTCCGGCGTGAACTGGATGCGGCTGAATTTGGCATCTACTGCCTGAGACAGCGTATTGATGGCCAGGGTTTTGGCCAGGCCGGGGACACCTTCCAGCAGAATGTGGCCGCCGCTCAGCAGGCCGATGAGGAGGTTGTCCACCAGGTGCTTCTGTCCTACGATTACCTTGCCCATTTCCAGGGTAAGGAGGTCTACGAACTGGCTCTCTTTCTGAATGCGCTCGTTTAATTCACGGATGTTTACGCTTTCCATATATTTTCTTACATTTGCATATGCGTTATTTCCTCTGCCTCTCTTACGACGGTTCGGCATTCTGCGGCTGGCAAATCCAGCCCAGCGCCCCCTCCGTTCAGCAGTGCCTGGAAAGTACCCTTTCCCGCCTGCTGGGCCGCCCCGTAGCCGTAACGGGAGCCGGCCGCACGGACACCGCCGTGAATGCCGCCAATTATGTAGCTCACTTCGATTGGAACGGCATTTTGCCCTTCGAGGCATCGGATTTTACCTACAAATTAAATGCCATGTTGCCCCGCGAAGTGGTGGTTCATTCGGTGTCCGAAGTGGCCGATGATTTACACGCCCGCTTCAGCGCCAGGCGCCGCGAATATACCTACTTCATCCATCGGCAGAAAGACCCCTTTGTACGCGCCTATTCCTGGCAATGCGGCTACCCCCAACTGGACTTCGAAGCCATGAACCGGGCTTGTCAGTTCCTCCTGGGAACCCACGACTTCTCCTGCTTCGAAAAGACCGGAACGGACAACAAAACCTCCATCTGCACCGTCTACGACGCCTACTGGAAACCGTACGTCCCGTCACATATCCAGATCATGTCGCCGGCGGAGGGTGATACCCCCTGGGGGGACTCCGTTCCGCTTCGCTCCACTCCGGCCCCTCCCACCGTTTCCTGCGTCCCTTCGGAACTTGTCTCCGGCGGGCCCCTCCCCCTGCCCTTGTCCGGGGGTGGACAAGCCCCCCAGGGGGTATCACCCTCCGTCGGCTACTGGTATTTCCGGATTGCGGCGGACCGGTTCCTTCGGAATATGGTTCGAGCTACAGTCGGCACCCTGATAGAGGTGGGCCGCGGAAAGCACGAGCCCGAGTGGGTGGCGGAATTAATCAAAAACGGCTCCCGCGGCGACGCCGGGGAGTCCGTTCCTGGGAATGCTCTATTCCTGAATAAGGTCGATTATTAGTACCGGTTCAGCGGGCGGCCGGCCGTCATCATGTGCACCTTTCGCTTGACCTCTTCCAGCACCTGGGCGTGAGCGGCCAGTTCGGCCGCCTGGGCCTCGGTGACTTCCTTGGCGGTAAGGGCGTCGAAGTGCTCGTTGGCCGATGCCAGGACGGCGTCAATCAGCTCCACTATGGCCAGCATGTCCTTCTCCTCGAAACCGCGGGAAGTGATGGCGGGCGTACCTACGCGCAGACCGCTGGTGGCGAAGGGGCTGCGGGTGTCGAAGGGCACCATGTTCTTGTTCACGGTGATATCGGCCTTTACCAGTTCTTTCTCTGCCACGCGGCCGGTGAGGGCCGGGAACTTGGTGCGGAGGTCGATGAGCATGAGATGGTTGTCCGTACCTCCGGAGATAATCTTGTAGTCTTTGTCAATGAAGGCCTGGCACATGGCGGCTGCGTTGGCCACCACCTGCTTCTGGTACTCCACGTATTCCGGCTGGGAGGCCTCGAAGAAGGCCACGGCCTTGGCGGCAATCACGTGCTCCAGCGGACCGCCCTGGATGCCGGGGAATACACTGGCGTTGAGGAGGGCGCTCATCTTCTTGATCTCGCCCTTCGGCGTGGTGAGGCCCCAGGGGTTGTCGAAGTCCTTGCCCATGAGGATGATGCCGCCACGGGGACCGCGAAGGGTCTTGTGGGTGGTGGAGGTGACGATATGGGCATATTTGACAGGGTTCTTGAGCAAACCTGCGGCAATGAGGCCGGCGGTGTGGGCCATGTCGATCCACAGGATGGCGCCCACCTTGTCGGCTATGGCGCGCATGCGCTCGTAGTCCCATTCACGGGAATAGGCCGATGCGCCGCCGATGATGAGCTTGGGCTTGCATTCGAGGGCCTTGCGCTCCATTTCATCGTAGTCTACGCGACCCGTTTCGGGATTGAGGCCGTATGCCACGGGATGGTACAGAAGACCGCTGGCATTCACGGGGGAACCGTGGGTGAGGTGACCGCCCATGGAGAGGTCCAGGCCCATGAAGGTATCGCCGGGCTTTAGGATGGCCATGGTTACGGCCATGTTGGCCTGGGCGCCGGAATGCGGCTGGACATTGGCATATTCTGCATCGAAGAGGGCGCAGAGACGGTCGATGGCCAGCTGCTCAATCTGGTCCACCACCTCGCATCCACCGTAGTAACGCTTGCCGGGATAACCCTCTGCATATTTGTTGGTGCAGACAGAGCCCATGGCCGTGAGAACCTGCTCGGATACATAGTTTTCGGAGGCAATCAGCTCCAGACCGGAAGACTGGCGTTCCTGTTCCTTTTTGATGAGATCAAATACTTGCAGATCGCTTTTCATACGAAGATTTTGATATTCTTAAATAGTTTGATGAATTCTTGTTATCGAGTCTGCAAATATACTCTTTTTTACCGGAAAAGCCTTACCTTTGTAAGGATATATGTCCCGTTTTTTGGTGAAATATCGGAAGGTGATTTTTATCCTGATGGCCATCCTGGTGGCCCTCAGCGCTTTGGCCATTCCCCATATCAACATCAACACGGACATGACCCGGTATTTGCCGGACTCTTATCCCATGAAGCAGGGTCTGGACGTCATGGAGCAGGAGCTCCCCGCCCTGCAGGACCGCATGCTGGAGTTCGGCTCCCTGTTTGCCGACGGCAACGACCTCATGCCCACCGACCTCCCGCAAATCCTGGCCACCGGCGTGGCTATGCTCTTTGTGGTGCTGCTGGTCATGTGCTCTTCCGTCATGGAAGTAGTGCTTTTCCTTATTACTACCGGTTTTGCCGTAGCCCTGAACATGGGCACCAACGCCTTCCTGCCCAGTGTTTCCATGATGACCAACATGCTGTCGCCGGTGCTGCAGATGGTACTGTCCATGGACTACTGCATAATCCTGATGAACCGCTATCGGCAGGAAAAAGCCTTGGGCAAAGACAAGGAAACTGCCATGGAAGAAGCCATTCGGGGAGGGGCGTCCTCCATTTTGAGCAGCGCCTTCACCACCATCTTGAGCCTGATGATGCTCTGCTTCATCAAACTCAAGATAGGCGCCGATCTGGGCATAGTGCTTTCCAAAGGTGTTACCTTCTCCCTCATCTGCAATTTCACCGTACTGCCCTTCCTCATCCTGGCCGGAGACAAGGCCGTGGAAGCCACGCGCAAAAAGATACCCCGTCTTCCTTTCGGGCCCATAGCCCGCTTCCAACACCGCTTCCGTTATCCGCTGCTGGTGCTGTTCATTGCGGTATTTGTCGGCTTCACCTTCTTGAAGAACCGGACCGTCCTTTCCTTCTCCTCCAACTGGGAAAGCGCCGCATCGGCCCGGAAAACAAGTTCGGACCATGCCGCCCTGCTCCTCTATTCCAATGCCGATGAAGGGGCTGTCACGGCCCTGATGGATACTCTTACCTCCGTCATCGGCGTGAACCGGGCGCTGAGCTACCCTTCACTGGTGCTTCGGCCCCGGACGGTTGCCCAGATGCAGGAGCTTTTCAGTGAGTTTGCCCCAGAGCAGGCGGGAGCCCTGCCGGAAGACATGCTTTCCCTGGTATACTATGCCCGGTTCCATCCCCAACGCAACGAACGCCTGAGTTTCAACGAGATGATGGCACTGGTGGAAGAGCTTTCCGCCCAGGGCCTGGTGCCTGGGGATATTGACCCCAGCGCCTTTTTCCCCGAGCCGGTTGAGATACTGGCCGAAGAGCCACCTGTTGTCCCGAACGAAGCCAGCGCTCCTCAAGAAGACACAGATCAGGAGATTCTCCCGGCCCCTGAGGAGCCTCGGAATGACACGGATGTCACACCGGGCGACCCCTGCCCTGTCATACCGAGCGAAGCGATTGTATCTCCTGATTCTCTGGTAACTCCGGTTCCCGAGACCGACGAGCGTCTCAGTTACGAACAGCTCACCGTACAGCGTACGGCTTCCGAAATGGCCGCCTACATGGGCTTGGATGCCAGTCAGGTGAATACGCTGTACCGCCTGGCCGGCAAGCGCGGCAAAACCATGACCGCCGTGGAAATGCTCACCTATGTGAGGGAGAAGATCCTTCCCAACCGCCGCTACGCCGCCTTCATCCCCAAAAAGGCCAAGGCGCAGATGGAGGAATATTTGCCGCAGGTAGATTCCATCCTGGCCGCCGGGCCACGTCTTATGGCCAGGGCCGACACCCTTTCGGCCCCTGTGTTACTGGAAGACGTGCCGCCTGCACCTGCCGATTCGGTCATTTCCATTCCTGCGGCCGTGCCGGAGCTTCCTGCTACCCCTACCGCCATAGTGGAGGAAGAGACGCCGCCTACACCGGTGGAGATTCTGGCCGAAATGGCCTTCTCCTCCATGAAGTACTCTTCGGCCCGCGTCTATTCGGCCCTTTCCGCCGCCGGCGTTTCCGTTTCCAGGGACCAGCTGGATCTGCTGTTCCTCTATTCCGGCGCGAAGAAGGGCGCAGACCCCGACTTAAAGATGTCGCCCGTGGAACTGCTGGACTTTGTGGCCGATACCCTGCTGACCAAGCCCACGCTGAGCGCCTTTGTGCCCGACAGTTCCCGTACGCTGGTGTCGGAAGCCCGCGAGGAACTTCTCCTGGGTATGGGCCAGATGGTGGGCAAGAACTATTCCGGTGCAGTGGTCCTCTACGACCTGCCGACCGAGGGAGACAGCACATACGTAATGGTTGAGCAGCTGCGGAGCCTGGCCGACGACGCCCTACCCGACCCCCACTACTGGATTAGCGAAGCCGAGATGCACAAGGAATTGCAGGAAGGCTTCCCCGCCGAACTGCTGCTCCTGACGCTGCTCACCGTCCTTGCCATCTTTGTGATTGTGGCCGTCACCTTCCGCTCGCTGTTCATTCCCGTCCCGCTCATTATGACCATCCTGGCCGGCGTGTACGTGAACATCTGGGCCAGCGGACTGGGAGGCAATACCATGTATTACCTGTCGTACCTTATTATTCAAGGTATCCTGATGGGCGCCACCATAGACTACACCATCCTGTTCACGCATTATTACCTGGAATGGCGCAGGAAGGCCGATATCCCCACGGCGCTGGCCGAGGCATATCTGGGTTCGTCGCATTCCATCCTCACCTCGGGCCTCATCCTCATCATCGTTCCTTACGTGATGTCCCTGATCATGAAGGATCCCATGATTGCAGCCATCCTCAGCAGCCTGGCCATAGGCGCCTTTGCGGTGGTTTCCCTTATCCTGTTTGTGCTGCCGGGTGTAATGGCGGCCCTGGACCCCCTGATGAAAAAACACTTCCATGAGCGACAGAAAACTTCTTAACATAGAACTGGGGCGCATTTCGGCCGAGCAATACCGCACCGCCCGCCCCGAAAGCGGCATAGTGCTGGTGCTGGACAATATCCGCAGCGCCCACAACGTGGGCAGCGCCTTCCGCACGGCCGACGCCTTTGGCGTGGACAAAGTGTATTTGGGCGGCATCTGCCCCGTCCCGCCTTCCCCCGAGCTGCGCAAGGTGGCACTGGGGGCCGAGGAAGTGGTCCCCTTCGAGCACGTATCCGACGTGGTGGAGCTGGTCGGCCGTTTGAAGGCCGACGGCTACACGGTAGTGGCCGTGGAGCAGACGGTGCACTCCGTGAAGCTGGATGCCTTCCGGCGGGACCCTTCTGCCCGCTACGCCCTGGTCTTTGGAAACGAAGTCGACGGCGTCCAACAGAGTGTTGTGGACGCCGCCGACTATGCATTGGAAATTCCCCAGCAGGGCACCAAGCACTCATTGAATGTATCCGTGAGCGTTGGTGTTGTGCTGTGGGCTTTAGTCCAGGCTATGAATAGCTAGGCCGCTGCGGAGCTTGGGCTCGAACCAGGTGGTCTTGGGTGGCATGATGTTGCCGGTATCGGCAATATTGATGAGCTGTTGCATGGACACCGGGTACAGGGCAAAGGCCACCTTCATCTCTCCGGAGTCTACGCGGCGGGAGAGTTCTCCCAGGCCGCGGATACCGCCCACGAAGTCAATGCGGTTGGAAGTGCGGAGGTCCTTGATGCCCAGGATCTTGTCTAGGACCAGGTTGCTCAGGATGGTCACATCCAGCACGCCGATGGGGTCGGCGTCGTTGTAACGGCCGGGCTTGGCGGTAAGGCTGTACCATACCCCTTCAATATACATGGAGAAGTTGTGCAGGCTTGCGGGATGATAAATCTCGCTGCATTTGCAGTGGCAGGGATATTCGCACTCACACTTGCCGCCGTCCTTGGTGCAGTCGCACTTGCATTCCACCACGAAGTCCTCTTCCAAGGCCTTGAAGAACTCCTTGGTGCTTAGGCCGTTGAGGTCCTTCACTACGCGGTTGTAGTCAATGATGGCCAGCTGGCTCTCCGGGAAGCACACGGCCATGAACCAGTTGTATTCCTCGTTGCCGGTGTGGTGGGGATTCTGGGCCCTCTTTTCGGCGCCCACGCGGGCGGCTGCGGCGGTGCGGTGGTGACCGTCGGCCACATAGAAGGCGTCGATATCGTTAGTGAAGATTTCCGTGATGCGGGCGTTTACAGCGTCGTCGTCAATCACCCAGAAGGTGTGCGTGAAGTCGTTCTCGTCCACGAACTTGTATTCCGGCGTGCCTGCTGCGGTTTTCGCAATAATCTGACCCAGCTCGGCGTTGTCCTTGAAGGCAAAGAAAACGGGTTCGATGTTGGCGTTCTGGATGCGCACATGCACCATGCGGTCGTCTTCCTTGTCCTTGCGGGTGAGCTCGTGTTTCTTGATGATGCCGTTGGCATAGTCGTCCGTATGGGCACACAGGACAATACCGTACTGCGTGCGGTTGCCCATGGTCTGGGCGTACACATAGTACTTCTCCTTGTTCTCCCGGACCAGCCAGCCGTTCTTCTGCCAGAGCTTGAAGTTCTCCACGGCCTTGTCGTAGGTGCGTTGCTCGTGCTCTCCGGCAATGGGCTCGAAGTCAATTTCCGGCTTGGTAATGTGCAGGAGGCTCTTTTCTCCGGCCATGGCCTTGGCCTCCTGGGAGTTCAGAACATCGTACGGCGGCGCCGCCACCTCAGTAACCAAATTCTTCGGCGGCCTAATCGCTGCAAAGGGTTTTACTCTTACCATATTACTTATTCACTTGGAATTTACGGTTTCCTGTGGCGAAGAAATCCACGATCTGGCGGGCGGCGGCAAGGCCGGCGTTTACGTTGGCTTCGGCCGTCTGGGCACCCATCTTCTTGGGCGTGGCGAATACCCGGGGGCCGAACTTTTCCTGCAGGGCGGCGTAGTTGTCCGGCATTACGTCGGCCACGTACTTGAGGTCCGGGCGCTCTTCCAGGGCCTTCATGAGACCGGCCTCGTCAATGACCTCCTTGCGGGCGGTGTTCACCAGCGTGGCGCCCTTGGGCATCTTGGTAATGAGGTTATAGCCGATGCTGCCGATGGTGCTGGGCAGGGCGGGGATGTGGATGGAAAGGTAGTCGGCCGAGGCATACAGCTCTTCCACGGAATGGACGGGCTGGGCGCCTCCGGCTACGATTTGTTCATCGGTGAGGAAGGGGTCCAGGGCGCAGATTTCCATGCCCAGGGCCTTGGCCTTCTGACCCACCAGGCGACCGACGTTACCGTAGGCCTGAACGCCCAGGCGCTTGCCCTGGAGTTCGGAACCGGTGGCCGGGGTGAACTGGGTGCGGGCCATGAAAATCATGAGACCCAGGGCCAGTTCGGCCACGGCGTTGGAATTCTGACCGGGCGTATTCATGACCACAATTCCGCGCTTGGTTGCGGCTTCCAGGTCTACGTTGTCAAAGCCGGCGCCGGCACGCACCACAATCTTGAGCTTGGGGGCGGCGGCCATCACCTCCTCGGTCACTTTGTCCGAGCGGATAATCATGGCTTCCACGTCGGCCACGGCCTTTACCAGGTCGGCCTGCTCGGCGTATTTTTCCAATTTAACTACTTCGTGGCCGCCTTGGGTAAGGATGGACACGATGCCTTCCACGGCCGCAGCGGCGAAAGGCTTCTGGGTAGCAAGTAAAACCTTCATTATTTCTTCAGATTTTCAAATTCCTTCATGCAGTCTACCAGGGCCTGGACATCCTCTACGGTGCAGGCGTTGTACAGGGAGGCGCGGAAACCGCCTACGGAACGGTGGCCCTTGATGCCCACCATGCCGCGCTCCTTGGCAAAGGCGAAGAACTCGTCCTGCAGGGCTTCGTAGCCGGGAGCCATCACGAAGCACACGTTCATGAGGGAACGGTCTTCCTTGGCGGCGGTGCCCACGAACAGCGGGTTGCGGTCAATCTCTCCGTAGAGGAGGTCGGCCTTCTTCTGGTTGATCTTCTGGATGGCCTCTACGCCGCCCATGCTCTTGATCCACTTGAGGGTCTCGTTCATGACGAAGATGTTGAACACGGGAGGGGTGTTGAACATGGAGAGCTTGTCAATGTGGGTGCGGTAATCCAGCATGGTGGGGAGGTGACGGGTGACCTTGCCCAGGGCGTCCTTCTTGATGATGGCGAAGATGACACCGGCAGGGCCCACATTCTTCTGGGCGCCACCGTAGATGAGGGTGTACTTGCTCACATCCACGGGACGGGACATGATGTCGGAGGACATGTCGGCTATGAGGGGGCAGGGGCAGTCCATGTCCGTCTTAATCTCTGTGCCGTAAATGGTGTTGTTGGTGGTGATGTGGAGATAATCCAGGTCCTTGGGAATCTCGAATCCCTTGGGGATATAGCTGTAGTTCTTGTCCTTGGAGCAGGCGATGGCGTAGGCCTCGCCGATTCCCTGGGCCTCTACGAGGGCCTTGTGCGCCCATACGCCGGTGTCCAGATAGGCGGCCTTCTTCTCCAGGTAATTCATGGCCACATAGAGGAACTGCAGGGAGGCGCCGCCGCCCAGGAACACCACCTCGTGGGTGTCCGGAATGTGGAGGAGTTCTCTCCACAGGGCGCGGCATTCATCCATGACGGCGTCCCACTCCTTGGTGCGGTGGGAGATGGAAAGGACGGAGATACCGGTGCCGCTGAAATCCTTCAGGGCGGCAATGGCATTATCGATGGCTACCTGCGGCAGAAGGCAGGGGCCGGCGTTAAAGACATGAACTTTTTTAGACATGGTTTATGGTGTTGTTAAATTGTTACTGGTTAGGTTCCGAAAGTTATGAATTTTTATTGAAAAAACCTAAATCTCTTCCACTTTTGCAGTATTCTTCATTCTTTCTAAAAAATCTTCTACCGCCGCAAGCCGTACGCTGGTGTGCAGCGAGCAGCTTTCTCCAAACTCCTGCGCCGTCTGGGGCAGGTCCATATCCTTGAGCACCTTCATCACGGCGTTCATGGAAAGGTAGTCGAACTGCAGCCGGAAATGCCGGGAGGCTATCTTGTCCACAATCTGGGCCGATGATAAAGCATCGGCCGTGGAAGTCTTGTACGCCCTGATGAGCCCGGGGATGCCCAGCTTGATGCCGCCGAAATACCGCACCACCACCACCAGGATGTCGCTCAGGCCCAGGGAATCAATCTGCCCCAGGATGGGACGGCCGGCGCTGCCGGAAGGTTCGCCGTCGTCGCTGGCGCGCCACACGTCCCCTTTGTAACCCAGCCGGTATGCGTAGCAGTGATGCCTGGCGTCGTGGTATTCCTTGCGCAGGCCCGCCACTATGGACTTGACTTCCTCCTCCGTTTCCACGGGGTAAGCCAGGGCGATGAACCGCGATCCGTTGTCCTTGAAAAGGCCCTCGGAAGGGGCTGCGATGCTCCGGTATTGGTCCTGCATTTCCATCTCTACGAAAGTAGTGTTTTTTACGATAATTTGCAACGGAACCAGAAAAAAGCAGTATCTTTGAGTCCAGAAGGTTAGATTATGGTATTCAAGTTAAGAGTCACCCTTTCCGGTATCAAGGGTTTTTTCAGAGTCTATCATGTGAACGGCGCCACTACGCTGTACACTCTTCATAAGCAAATCAGATCGGATCTGGAGTTCCCCCAGGACCAGCTCATCATGTTCAAGGGCCTGGATTTCGAAGGCGCTGTCGTAGGCCGATGGGGCCTCTTCGACTTGGGCAGCGGCACCGTGGACCAGATTTCCCTGGAGAAGGCCATCAAGGCTGGAACAGACAGCTTCGTCTACTTCTACGACGTCACCAACAAAAAGAGCGTGAACATCCAGGTGGAAGGTGAGGCCGAAGGCGTGAAAGTGCTTCCGGATTTCCCCGTCCTGGCAGAGACCAAGGGCCCCAACCCCATCGAATTCGAGAACGGATACGTGGCCTTTGAAGACCTCCCGGAAACCCAGCGCCACCTTCCCGGTGAGGAAGATGACGACGAAGACTTCGACGACGAAGACCTGGGAGAGGACGAAGAAGAAGACGGAGACGAAGACGGTCAGGAAATTTACGACGAGGACGAGCAGTAGCCCATGCCCCGGCGCCTTGAGATCATACTGGGTCCCACCGCTGTCGGAAAAACCGGCTATGCCATCCGGCGCGCTCTGGAGGTAGGTTCTCCAGTCATATCCTGCGATTCCCGCCAGATTTACAAAGAACTCAGAATAGGTACGGCAGTTCCCTCCCGCAAGGAGTTGGCTGCCGTCAAGCATTATTTCATAAGGACGGTTCCCGTTACCCGCAACTACACGGCGGGCATCTACGAGGCCGAGGCGCTCAACCTGGTGAACCAGCTGTTTGCCCAGGGGCACGAAACCCTGGTCATGTGCGGCGGCTCCATGCTGTACATAGATGCCTTCTGCTACGGCCTGGACGATTTTCCGGAGGTCCCTCTGCAGTTGAGGGAACACCTGATGGAGTGCCTGAAAGACGAGGGGGTGGAAACCCTGGCCGCCCAGCTCAAGGAGCTGGACCCGGTGTCCTATGAAGAGCTGGACCTTTCCAACGGCCAGCGCGTCATCCGCGCCCTGGAGGTGAGCATGTACACCGGCAAGCCCTTCTCCTCCTTCAAGACCCGCAAGTTCAAGGAACGGGACTTCGAGATTGTAAAAATCGGCCTGGAACGGCCTCGGGAGGAACTCTATGACCGCATCAACGCCCGCGTACTCAAAATGATAAACCAGGGTCTGGAGGCCGAAGCCCGCCGCATGCTCCCGTACCGGGACCTGCCCGCCCTGCAGACGGTGGGTTACAAGGAAATGTTCGAGTACTTCGACGGCAAGTACGACATGGACACCACCATCGCCCACATCCAGGCCAACACCCGCCACTACGCCAAGCGCCAGCTC
The DNA here is from genome assembly GCA_017617475.1 of Bacteroidales bacterium. The sequence continues at coordinate 181 of JAFZWC010000035.1, read as the reverse complement.
ACCTGGTGGCGGCGGGACGCCGATATCCAGTGGGCTCAGCCTGAAGATTAAAAGAAGGTGACTCAAAAGTGAGTTGCCTTCTTTTTTTATAGGGAGGGGTGTAGGGTGCCGGGGGGACTCCGTTCCGCTTCGCTCCACTCCGGCCCCTCCCACCGTCTGGCTCGTCCACTTCGTGAACGGC
>JAFZWC010000034.1 GCA_017617475.1 Bacteroidales bacterium | reverse complement strand
AGGTGAACGGAGACTAGTGCTCCGAAAATGAGCTCCTCCTGTACGAGATCCTGCGCGGCGAGTGGGGCTTCAAGGGCTTCACCGTCTCCGACTGGGGCGGCACGCACAGCACCATGGGTGCCATGCTGCACGGCCTCAACGTCCAGATGACCGGCTCCAACTACCTGGGCCAGCCCGTGATTGATTCCATCAAGGCCGGCAAGCTCACCGAAGAGATGGTAGACGAGAAGGTCCGCCAGATCCTGCGCGTCCGCTACGCCATCGAGCCCGTTCCGGCCGACGTGGCCAACAAGGTAATGACGTCCCAGCCCGAGAGCCAGCAGATTGCCAAGGAAGTGGCCGAGAAGAGCATCGTCCTCCTCAAGAACGAAGGCGGCATCCTGCCCATTGCCAAGGAAGTCAAGAGCATCGCCGTCATCGGCCAGAATGCTGTTCTGAAGACCCAGAGCGGCGGTATGGGCGCCGGCGTGAAGGCCCTCTACGAGGTTACCCCTCTCCAGGGTATCGAGAAGCGCGCCGCCGAGCTCGGCATCACCGTGGACTACGCCCCCGGTTACAAGACCATCGCTTTCCGCTGGGGCCCCGCACCGGCCCAGCTGGATCCGCTGGAGGCCCGTTCCAACGATGAACCCGCCGATCCTTTCCTGGTGTCCGAAGCCTGTGAGGCCGCTGCCAACGCCGACCTCGTGATCTTCTTCGGCGGCACCAACAAGAGCATCGAGACCGAAGGCTCCGACCGCAAGAACATCGACCTCCCCTGCGGCCAGAACGAGCTGGTGAAGGCCCTCAAGGCCGTGAACCCCAACCTGGTTACCGTGCTCATCTCCGGCGGTCCCACCGATCTCCGCGAGCTGGAGCCTGTATCCCCGGCCATCTTACAGGGCTGGTGGAACGGCACCGAGGGCGGCACTGCCCTGGCCGAGGTCCTCTTCGGCGACATCGCCCCCTCCGGCAAACTGCCCTTCACCTTCCCCGCCAAACTGGAAGACTCCCCCGCCTTTGCCTTGGGTAACTTCCCCGACAAGACCCAGGGTGGCGACCTCTTCTCCCTCATGTATCGTCCCGATGTCATGAAGATGAGCCGCGAGGAGCGCCAGAAATTCCTGGATTCCCTCCCCAAGCCCGAGTCCCACTACACCGAGGAATTCTACGTAGGTTACCGCTGGTTCGACACCAAGCAGGTTAAGCCCATGTACGCCTTCGGCCACGGCCTCAGCTATGTAACCTTCAAATACGGTGAAATGACGGCCAAGGCCGGTAAGGATGCCGTGAAGGTTAGCTTCACCCTTACCAACGAAGGTGCCATGCCCGCCGACGAGGTGGTCCAGCTGTACGTACATCGCGTCGACTCCAAGGTAGAATGGCCCACCAAGGAGTTGAAGGCCTTCCAGCGCGTATCCCTGAACGCCGGTGAAACCAAGACCGTCACCCTGGACATCCCCGTGAAGGACCTCCGCTACTGGAACGAGGCCACCAATGCCTGGGATCTGGAGCACGGCAAGCTGCAGCTCCTGCTGGGCGGCGCCTCCGACGATATTCGCCTCACTACTGACGTTACTATCTAAAACCGTATAAGAATCCTGTGCATATTCCGGCAGGCATCGGCCTTCTTTTTAGCCTGCCGGAATATGCACTGATTCTTTTGAAAAGTATGAAAAAGATTATTGTTATAAGCATGGCTCTGCTGGCAGCAGCATGCGGCCCCAGGCCTTCTGCCCAAGTGGAGAAGGTGGAAATCTGCACCGAAGTGGGAGACTACGGCATGCTGGTGGATGCCATTGAGATAACCGTCTCCAATCCCCGTTCCCTCAAGGGCCTCACCGCGGCCGATTTCGACCTGGTAAACAATGCCGCCGGCTCCTTCGTGGACGCCGCCACCGGCAAGGCCCCCGAAGCCTATGAGGAAGACGGAATCGTGCTTTCCCGCAAGGGAAATGTCCTCCGCATCGAAGCCACGCCCTTCAACAAGGCCGGCAAGATGGAAGGATTCTTCAAGCGCATCCCCTGGGAACTGCACTGCGCGGCCGATTCGGCCCTGAACGTTACTCCGGACAAGGTTTCCGCAGAGCATATCGCCGTGCTGGACGACTGCATCCATGGCGAATTCAGCTTCGGCGGCCTCACCCGCGAGTACATGCTGCACCTGCCCAAGGACGCCGACGGCAAGGTCATCGAGAACGTGCCCCTGCTGGTGTGGCAGATTGGCGGCGGCGAATACGACAAGGACATGATGACGGTGGCCACGGCCAACCGCTGCCTGGTTTCCCTGGCTTCTCAGGGCATCCCCTGCGCCGCCCTGGTGTTTGCCCTGGCCAACCCCAACTACAGCTACAGTGCCTCCCTGTATCCGGAGAAGATTGAACTCATCGACCGCAACAACGCCCTCCAGATGGCGTTCATCGATACTTTGATTGCCGAAGGGAAAGTGGACGGCAACCGGCTCTTCTGCGCCGGCGCCTCTTCCGGCGGTGGCTGCACCATGCGCTTCATGATGCAGTTTGCCGACCGTTTCAAAGCCGCCATCCCCTGCTGTGCCATGGATCCCATCATCCCCATCCACCAGGTGGAGGAAAAGTATCCCGGCCAGTACACGGACGATGTGGAGAAAGCCTGGAAGGGTGACGTGGTGTACAAATGGAACGGGGCCGACATGGTCCTGGGCCCCATGGACATTGAAGCTTTCGTGAACCTGCCCATGTACTTTGTGCACGCCGCCACCGACCGTACCTGCAAGGTGGCCAGCACCTACGCCTATTCCGAAGCCCGCAAGCGCCTGGGCGCCACCGAGGACAAGGTTCTCATCTACTCCGACGAGGATCTGGTGAGCTGGGGCGTCTCCCCCATGATGGCCCACTTCTCCTGGGTTCCCCTCCTGGACGACTACTCCGAGGGCAGCCCCATGAGCTGGATGATTGCTCAGTTCTAAAGCCGGACTGCGTGGGTGTAACTTGCTTGCTGTAAGCACTTTAACGAATTATCCCCTGGTCGGTTTGACCAGGGGATAATTGCATAAATATCAGGCTTTCAAGATATTACGCCCACGCCTTTTATTCGGCCCACTGCTGACACAGGGGCAGGATGGTTTCCAGACTGTTCAGATCGGCCTTCTTGTTGGCGTTGAACCAGGCCTCTATCTCGGACTTCTTTTCGGGGAAGCACTTGGTGAGGCTCTTTTTGTTGATGCGGGAGAGAGAGCCGTTGCGGTAGATGGAGAGCGTCTCCGACAGGCGGTAGGGGAAGTCTTTGCTTTCCTCGTAGGAGTAATGTTTTCCATCCGTGTTCATGCCGGTGTACTCGGAGACGGCGGTGGTCTGGCTTTCCATTCCGTACGAGGCGGTGTGGCTGTCGTTCATGACGGTGATGTCGCGGCGGAGGGCCAGGAAGACGTCACCCTTGACCGGGTACATCCGGTGGAAGACGCCCTCAATGTTGCGGAACGACACATTGTCTATGACTACCATGGAAATGTTGTCTTCCGGATCCAGAGCCAGTTCCGTTCCCTTGTTGTCTTTATAGCGGATGGTATTGTCTATGGCGCAGATGTTAAAGGAACCGTTCACGGGGTTCTTGTCCTTGAAATAAATGGCCCCCTTACTCATCTGGGGCATCAGGTAGAAGACATCGGCCGGAATGCCGCCCTGCCCTTCTTCCTGGGCAAAAAGGGCCGAAGCAGCCCCTACGAGGGCTATGAGACTTAGAAGGATGTGCTTTTTCATGCCGTAATTGCTTTTTACAAAGGTAGGAAGAAAATTGTACAATTTGTTTTGTGTGCGTTCAAATCGCATGCCCGCGCTTGCCCATGCGCGAAGGAATCTGTACATTTGTACATAAGACAACATAACCAATTAATTCCGATATGAAAAAACTCTTTGTTGCAATCGCAGCCCTGTGCATAGGCCTCAGCGCTTCTGCCCAGCAGGCCCTTTGGGGCGGTCCCTCTGTGGAGTCTCCCGTCATCAATGCCGACGGTACCGTCACCTTCCGTTTCCAGGCTCCCAAGGCCATCAAGGTGGAAGTGACCGGTGATTTCATGCCCACCCAGACGATGGAAGTGGAGTTCAACGGCAATAAGATGACTTACGATGCCCCCGGCGTAGGTGAGCTCAAGGAAGGCAAGGGCGGCGTCTGGGAGTACACCACTCCTTTCGTAGTGGCTCCGGACATGTACAACTACACCTTCCGTGTGGACGGCGTAAGCCAGATTGACCCTCACAACATGTGGGTGAACCGCGACGTAGCTTCCCTTACTTCCGTTCTGCTGGTACCCGCACCCGGCGAGCGCAGTGACCTTTACGCTATTCACAAAGTTCCGCACGGCACCGTTTCCAAGGTGTGGTATCATTCCAATACCGCCGGTTTCGACCGTCGCCTCACCGTGTACACCCCGGCCGGCTACGAGACCTCCAAGACCAAGTATCCCGTGCTGTACGTGCTCCACGGCATCGGTGGTGACGAAGACGCATGGGTCACCCAGGGCCGCGCCACCCAGATTCTGGACAACCTTATTGCCCGCGGCGAGGCCAAGCCTATGATCGTGGTGTTCACCAACGGCAACATTGCCTGCGAGGCTGCTCCCCTGGAGAATGCCGACGGTTACGTGAACCCCACCATGAGCCTGCCCAAGACCATGGAAGGCACCTTTGAGACCGCTTTCCCCGAGGTGGTGAAGTTCATCGACAGCCGCTACCGCACCATTGCCAAGAAGCAGGGCCGCGCCATCTGCGGTCTTTCCATGGGCGGTTTCCACACGCTGTACATCACCCTCAACAACCCGGATATGTTCAACTATTCCGGTATGTTCAGCGCCGCCATCGGCACCGGCTCCGAGCAGGCTGCCAGCGGCCATCCTGAGATTTACCAGGACTTCGACGGCAAACTGGCCAAGTACTTCGCCAAAAAGCCCGCCCTCCTTTGGATTGGCATCGGCAAGACTGATTTCCTCATCCAGTCCAACAACGAGTTCCGCCAGAAGCTCAACGCAGCCGGTTATCCTTATAAGTACATGGAAACCGACGGCGGCCACATCTGGAAGAACTGGAGAATCTACCTGAGCGAGTTTGTTCCGCTGATTTTCAAATAAGCCGTGGAAGTAACCCGTTGGGCATCAGACACTTATGCAATTATCCCCTGGTCAAACCGACCAGGGGATAATTCGTTAAAGTGCTCACTCTGATTTACTTGCGCCCACGCAGTCAGAAACCGCGTGTCATCATTCTTTGACCACCGCTGTTGTTGAAGCGGTAAGATATGTCTAAAAGGAAATAGCGTCCGTACACCGGCGTCCAGGTGCGGGTAATAGATGAGGCGCCCACCGCAACACTATATTGGGTACCACCCCTGAGAAGGTCTACTCCGGAAAGGGAAATCTTGAGGGACTTGTCTTTTAGGAGGCCGATACCAACCGACAGGTTTAGCCGATGGACGCTGCTGCCCATGGCGGGAGCGGAGAAATCTTTGTACAGGTTCCAGGAATAGTTCCCCGAGAAGAAGGCAATCTTCAGGAAATCGGCCTTGGCCTGCAGGCCGATGGTACCACGGACAGCACGGTTATCCAGGCTGCGCGACTGGTTCCAGGCCCGGATGTAGCCCATATCGGCATTCAGACCCAGGGATACACCCCGAAGAGGATAGACATTCCCGCCCACAGTCAGGGACGGAGCCCACTCCGTGGTGTTGTCCAGAATCTCCCCGAAATACTGGGGCATGAACCGGTAACTGAGGGAGGGGCGCAACTGGGTGGAGATTTTCCATGCACCTCCCCATTGGCTGGTTTCCGTCAGATTGGTGGAGAAAGTGAGGCCATAAGGCGCATTCTCCCAGCGAAGGAGCTGACTGCCGGCCTTGACCGCATAATTGTCGTACTCCTCCAGGATGGTATCGGCCCTGAAGAAGGTGGTCTTGTTCACGATGGGACGCACCTGAACGCCGGCATTGGCATTCCACATAAGCATGTGCTTCCCGGCCATGTTAGACGGATGCCAACTAAAGGTAATCGAATGAACGACAGACTGTTTCAAATCCGGATTGCCCGCAGTGAGAGAAAGAGGATTGGTGTCGTCCACCCGGTGACGGAGTTGCTGCACAGACGGAGCCTGGGCAAAGGAACTATAGCTCACACTCCAGCCTTTGTAATTCATGCTTAACATGGGCCGAAGACGGTAATAAACCTTCTTCACCGGAGCGTATGAAGGAATTCGTTCCCGGTCTATGATTCTTTCGGCCTCCAGCTGCAGCGAAGCCATAACGCTGAAGTTGGCGCCTCCCTTTGTGTCATAATAAGTGGAACTTACCTGCAGGGAATTCTTCAAGGAAGAGAAAGTGAAGTCAAAGGTATTAGCCGCATTCACCAGAGGCTCCGGAGTGCCATACAGGTCATAAGCTTCCTGCAGTTTGTCCTGAGAGGTATAGGAAAAGTCATATTCCCCGTTCAACTGGAAAAACTTGTTCTGCATGGGATTGGACGGGTCCCTTTTGTTCCAGTTCACAATATTCTGGCTCACCCGGGCCGAGTAAGACTGGGAAAGCCCCTCGCCCGCCTTGGTCAGATAGCGCTTGGCATAGGAAGAGGCCAGGGTATCCAAATCCCACGCATCCAATTTGTTACGCCCCAGTTGCATGGAGAGCTCCAGCCGTGGAAGCTGTTTCCCGGTGGGACTGACAAAGCCGATGGATGCCCTTTCCTGCAAAGTCCAGGAAGGGCTCTCAGAGCAGCTGGACTGCGTTCGCAGCATAGGTAAGCTTCCTGCGACAACAGTTTGTTCGGAAAGGCTCCGACTGTTTTGATCCCGGGAGATCTGGAGATCGTGATTCCAGGTGATATTGAAATGCTTTCCGGTCCGGTAGGCAAAAGAGGCCTGCATCTGGTGCTTCCTTACCCGGCCCACAACCTCATCCTCATTGTCTATCGTGCGTTCCGGCGTACCAGCCGTCTCAAAATACTCCTGCAGCCGGTGGCTCCTGCTGATGGTTTTCTGGTGGCCGAAGGAATAGGAGAGTTGCAGCCCATTGCCAAAGAGGGCGCTTTGCCAATATCGGTTGTATCCAAGTTTTATGTCCGTATTATCTACATAATGGGACAACGGGCCCGGTATCATGTTGATGTTGCTGGAACGCATGCCCACATTGCCAGTTACAATGTCGGCCTGGAGCTGCTGCAACTCAGAAAAGAAGTGGGCATTGGCACCGGCCGTGTACCGGAGCTGTGGCGAGCCGTCTTCGCGGGGCAACTGGTCTGCACCCGCAAGGGCTCGCAGCTGCAGGTCTGTGGCGCCGAAAATGGGATCCTTTGTTTTAATATTGATAACCCGCTCCTTCTCCCTCACACGCTGGTCCATTCTGTCGTTTGGATTGGCTTCATCGTACACGCTCATGGAAACCACCTGGTCCCCTTTCAGGTATTCCATGGGAGCCATGGGGTCCAGGCCGAAGATGAGGGCGCCGTTCACATAGGAGCGCTTGACGGCTTTTCCGGTTACCACAATCTGTCCATCGGTGATTTCCACGCCTGGAAAGCGCCGGAGCAAATCCAGTGCGTAATCGCCCTCCTGCATGGGAAGGGCGCCGGCATGGTAAACAAGGGTATCCCCGTGTTGTGTCACAACCGGTTTGTCGGCCTTGGCAACGGCGGCCTCCAGGGTTTCAGTCTTTTTGACGAAAGGGACCAGGACCACGTTCTCTCCGGGCAAGAGTTCAAAATCCTCGGAAAAAGGCTCGAAACCCTGATACGCGATATCCATGTGCACCGGGCCGGGCTTCAGTTTCTTGAAAGAGAAGTTACCGGTTTGGCTGGCCGTCTCTCGGAGCGTATCGCCCTGGGCAACAAGGACAATCTTGGCACCATAGGCCGGTATGTCCAGAACCTGCTGCCCATCGCGCCACTTCATTTCCGTGGGTACAATAGCCCGTCCGGCGATGGAGGAGAGTACTTCCTGCGCCATAGCGGGCATAGTCATCACCATGAAGAGCATAACCCAAAAAGAAAGCCGTAACCTGCTCATATTCGCAAGTTACGGCTTTTTCAGCAATTATCCAACAACTACTTGAACAGCAGCTGGGCGAAGGTGTTCAGGTACAGGCGCCAGTTGGCCCAGACGTGGCCACCGTCGGAGGCGTAGAGGGTGTGCTCCATGCCGTTGCGGGTGAGGGCTTTGTCCAGGATTTCGGTGCCCTGCCAGGCGAAGTCGGCGGTGCCGCAGCCAATCCAGTACAGCTTGTAACCGGCCTTCTTGATACCCTGCAGCTGGGCGTCCAACTCTTCACTCTCGCGGATACCGCAGCTCATGGGGCAGATGTAGTTGAATACGCCAGGGAACAGGATGGTGGCGCTGGTGGTGTGACCGCCGCCCATGGACAGACCGGCAATGGCGCGGCCGTCGGCCTTGGCCACCGTGCGGTACTCCTTGTCAATGAAAGGAACGATTTCCTTCACCAGGGAGGTCACATAGGCATTCTGCCACTTGGGATCCTGACGGTCCATGGCCTCGGGGGCGATACCCAGGGTGTTGGCAGCCTTCTGGTTGGGGTTGCCGTTGGGCATGACCACGATCATGGGCTTGGCAAGACCCTTCTCAATGAGGTTGTCCAGGATCTGGGCGGCACGGCCCATGGAGGTCCAGGCTTCCTCGTCGCCGCCACCGCCGTGGAGGAGGTAGAGCACGGGATACTTGGCCTTCTTGTTGGCTTCGTAGCCGTAAGGGGTGTACACCACCATGCGGCGGCTGTAACCCAGGCTGGGGCTGTCGTACCAGCGGGTGGTTACGGAACCGTGCTTGCCAGCTTCAAAATAGTTCTCGCTGCGCTCGCCGGGAACGAAGAGCATGTTCAGGTAGCGGGTTCCGTCGCGCTGCACCTTGTCATTGAGGGGGTCGTTCACGGAAACGCCGTCCACCACAAAGTTGTAGGTGTAGATTTCCGGAGTGGGGGCATCCATGGTGTATTCCCAGACACCGCCCTCTCCCTTGGTCATGTCTTCCAGACCGGTCCAGGGATTCTCCATCCAGTTACCGGAAATCTGGACGCGGGTGGCGTAGTTGGCGCTGAGGCGGAAGGTCACCTTACCGTCCTTGATTTCGGGGGAAACGATGCGGGGACCGCGGCCGCCGAAGGCGAAGTTGGTGAGTTCCTGGGCGTTCAGGGTGCTGAGAGCAAGGGCTGCTGCAGCCAGAATCGTAAAGATTTTTTTCATAAAGTGTTTGTGTTATTGGGGATTAGAGTTTAACGTTCTTTTTGAGGCGGATATCCTGGGAAGAAGCGCCCACCTGGAGCTTCACCTTCTTGCCGGAGAAAGCCCACTGGTGCTTGTCCATGTCCCAGAGCTTGAGATCATCGGCCGGGATTACAATCTCCACGTCCTTGGTCTCCCCTGCCTTGACGGCCACACGGTCGAAGCCGCGCAGACGCTTGGAGGCGTCGTCGTTCTTGAACTTGGCGTATACCTGCACCACTTCCTCGCCGTCGCGGGAACCGGTGTTCTTGAGCTGGAACTTCACCACGTAGTTGCCGTCCTTCTTCTCCACTTTCATCTTGGAATACTTGAAGGTGGTGTAGCTGAGGCCATAGCCGAAAGGATAGATGGGTTTGGCCTTGGCGTACATGTAGGTACGGCCCTTGGTGATGTCGTAGTCCAGGAGGTTCGGGAGGTCCAGGATGTCGCTCACCCAGGTCTGGGTGGTGCGGCCGGCGGGGTTGTAGTCGCCGAAGAGGACATCGGCCAGGGCGGTGCCCAGTTCCTGGCTGCACTGGGTGATGTGCACGATGCCGGGAACATTCTTTGCCGTCCAGTTAATGGCATACGGGAAGCTGGAGATGAGGGCTACCACGGTATTGTGATTGGCCTGCCAGACCACCTTGATGAGGTCTTCGGTCTCCAGCTGGAGGCTGCGGCGGTCCAGGGCTTCGCGGCCGTCACCGGCTACTGTACCCATAGCCCAGGGGCTCTGGATGGACATGGGGCCCCAGTCCGGGCTGGTGGCGGGGTGGTTGCCCACGCACACGATGCAGACATCGGCCCAGGCGGCCAGCATCTGGGCGCTGCCGTCGGAGTCCCATTTCTGGAACTTCACCTCAACGTCGGTGCCTTCCACCTTGGCCTTGATGCCGTCCAGGGCGGAAACGCGGTAGGCCGGGAGGGCGCCGTACCAGTCCTTCAGGACTTCTTCGGCCCGGTTGCCGAACACGGCGATCTTCTTCACCTTGTTCTTGTCGATGGGCAGGATGTTGCCTTCGTTCTTGAGCAGAACGACGGACTTCTGAGTGACCAGGAGGGCCTTGTCCTTGAACTCCTGACGCTCCCAGGGAATGTCCTCGTCAGAGCCGAAGTCCTGCTTGTCGTAAGGGCATTCGGCATCCATCAGACCCAGACGGAGCATGGTGCGGAGGTTGGCCTTGGTGCAGGCGTCAACGGTCTCTTCAGAGAGGAAACCGGCATCCCAGGCGGCCTTCACCTGCTCGAAGCGGGAGTCGATGAAGCGGGACAGACCGGCGTCCAGGGCCATCTGGATGGCCTCGTTCTGGTCCTTGGCATAATTGTGCATCTGCGGAGCATACATGAACGGAAGGGCGCCGGCATCGTCTACGATGGTGCCTTTCATGCCCCACTCGTCAATGAGGATTTCCTTGATGAAGTCGTTGGCGATACAAGGGACGCCGTTGTAGGCGTTATAGGCCGTCATCACGGACATGGAGCCGGCCTTGGCACCTTTCCAGAAGCCGTAGCTGTAGTATTCGCGGAAGAGTTTCTCGTCAAAGCGGGAGTCCGTCTTGTAGCGGTTGTCCTCGTTGCTGTTGGCCAGGAAGTGCTTCATGAGGGAGGCGCTGCGCCAGTAGGTGGGGTCATCGCCCTGGATGCCCTTCACCTCGGCGGCTACCAGTTCGCCCACCAGATAAGGGTCTTCGCCGAAGCTTTCCTCGGTGCGGCCCCAGCGGGGGTCACGGGCCAGGTCGGCATTGGGAGCCCAGAGGATGAGGCTCTTGCGGGGGTTGTCCTTGGAATAGAAACGGGCCTCGTAGGACATGACGTCACCCACGATCCAGGCCATTTCACGGTCCCAGGTCTCACCCACGCCGTAAGCCTGAGGGAAAGCGGTGCTGTTGCGGTATTTGGGGGGCACATAGCCAGGCCAGTTGCCACCGCCGAACTGACCGGCGTTGCCGGCATTGGGAAGCTCGTTGGAACCGCCCTTCACAATGCCGTGGATAGCCTCGGCGGCGCCGGGGTTCTCGATGCCCAGGCGAGGAACGCCCTGGCCCACGATGGTTCCCAGCTTTTCTTCCACCGTCATCAGGGAGACGGCGTTGTCCAGACGCTCTTCTTCGGAAAGCTTGGTATCCTGGAAGGGATAGGTTACTTCCTGGGCGCGCACCAGGGCCGACGTAAGCAGCAAGGCTCCCAGGGCAGCATAGATATAAGATTTCATAGATTCAGCGTGTTTTGTGTGTAGAGATAAAAAATGCCGGCCCAGAACACATCCGGACCGGCATTATTTAAAAGAGGACTACCAGTCGGTCACCTCGGTAAAGGTACCGGCCTTCAGGTCCAGTTTGTAAACCGGGCTGTAGTTGTAGGCGTTACCGGAGTTCACGGAACCGTCGTTGGTGTAGGAAGCGGGGTGAACAATCTCCGTCACCACGGTGACAAAGTAGTTCCACCAGTCTTCAGGAGCACCGGCAGCCACATAGGCATCCATGTCAAACACGGATTCCTCAATGCTCTCCGTCCACTCAGGAACAATCTGATAGTGGGCACCCAGGGCGGCTATGCGCACATAGTGAACCTGGTCGTACTGGAATTCCTGGGCATTGGGCTTCTGACCGGCGGCATTGGTGTAATCCGGGTCGATGAGGAGAGAAACCGTGGTACCGGAAGGATCTGCATCCGTAGTAGCGGCATTGGGATCTTTGTCGGCAGCATTGTTGGACATGCTCACGAAGCGGTCCATGGCAATGCACAGACGGACTTCACCAATATTGTTCACCTGAGCCACCGGGCTGGAGACCTTGCAGGAGACTTTGATCTTTTTGCCTTCCATGCTCCAGGAAACGTTCTCGATGCGAACGTAAGGAGTAACCTTGAAGTCCACCGTGTTGGCGCCCTTCTTGAGTTCAAAGGTCTGGGGTTCAGCCTGGAAGTTGGAGGAAACCGTGTTCATGACATACTGACCGGCGAAGACCAGCGCGTTCTTGTAAGAACCGTTGCTCTTAACGGCCCATGCCTGGTTGGCTTCGGCCTGCCATCCTTTTTCCACCACGTTGATGGCGGAAGAACCCTGTGCAAACTGAATGGGCTGATTGGTGCCGGCATCCAGAATCTGGCCCTCTACGGAAGCGTCCCAACCTTCCTGGTTATCCAGCTTGAACCAGTCGCAGGAGGTTACAACGGTAAGGGCAAAAGCGCAAGATAAGACAGTTATAATCTTTTTCATAGCATTCATATTATTATTCCTGGATGGGGTTAGGAACCAGCTTATTCTCAGTATTATACTTAGGTATAGAGGTATAGTAGCTGAGGTTGTTGAAGGAAGCCTGGGCAGGACGCACGTTGGTGTCGTAGTCCCAGCAGTTGGTACGGACCAGGATGGTGCCGTAGCCACCGCCGAAGACATTCTTCAGGCTCATGACCGGGATGAGGGCGTGCTTGCGGCCACCGTTGGGGTTGGAAGCACCGTCACGCTGGAGGTTGAAGTTAGCGCGGCGACGCCACTGGGTGGCACCGAAGTCATCCTCGAAAGCCAGCTCTACAGTGCGCTCGTGCAGGATGTTGGCGATATTGGCATCCACATCGCCCTTGAAGGCGGCGCGGTGACGGATCGCGTTCAGATACTCCTTGGATTTACCGGCATTGTTGCCGTCCTTTTCTACGATAGCCTCGCAGTAGTTGAGCAGAATCTCGGCATAACGGATGTCATACCAGGGGTTCTGGGACTGGTCTACCTTGTTCACGGGATCCAGGAACTTGCGCAGGCCGAAGCCGGTGGTGTACCAGGAACCGTCGTTGGTACGGCCCATCTTGTGGAAACCGGAATACTCGGATTCTTCCTTGGCGCCGTTCATATAAACGGTGGTACCCCAGAAATCAACGCTCGGGTTGGACTCGTCATAGATGGCGATACCGTCGTCGGTGAGCAGACCACCCTGGATAATGATGGTGGTGCCACGGAAGTTGATGTTGGGATAGATAACGGAAGCGTGGAAGCGGGCGTCCTTGTCCTTGAAGGCATCGGCTACGTTCTGGTAGCGGATGAAGTTGGCCTCGTCGTTGAAGATGGCGCCGGAACCGGCAGCGGTGGAAGGATTGGTGAAATACACTTCCTCGTTACCGTCGGTACGCGTTTTCACAGTACCGTCCACGGCCACACCGGCCTCGTTGTAGTTGTCGTACTCGTCCACCAGGTCGAGGGTAACGCCGTAGCAGCCGAAGCGCCATACGCCGGTACCGGAACCATGGGCCTGGAAAGGAGAGTTCTTAAGGTCAATACCGTTGGAGTTGGTGGTCACTCCGTTCTTGTAGCTCTTACCGAAGATGAATTCCTCGTTCTTGCGCTCCATGAACAGGTCGGTATAGTTCTGGGTAGCCTCTTCCACGGACTTGGGTTCGGGTTTGTAGAGGGAGAACTTGCCGGAGTTGATGATGGCCTCGGAAGCGGCGATGGACTGGGCGTAATATGCATCGGCATAAGACTTATCCATATAGGCCAGCTTCTGCTGGACAGCCTGATAGTTGCTGCCGAGAGGAGCGTTACCCCAATACTTGGACTCGGAAGCGGCCCAGAGGGCAACGCGGGACTTGAGGCCGAGGGCGGCCCACTTGGTAGCGCGGTAATTGCTGGCGCCACGGTCGGAGGGCAGGAGTTCGATGGCCTTGTCCAGTTCGCTCAGGACGAAATCCCAGGTATCCTTTTCAGTGGAACGGGGAACATAGAGTTCGGGGTTTTCGGCGTCGGCACCCTCGAATTTGTCGTCCAGGGGTTCGGTCACGATGGGAACGCCACCGTAAGTACGGACGGCACCGAAATAATAGTAGGCACGGATGAAGTAAGCTTCACCCAGGTAGGAGTTGTACTCGTCACCGGACACCACGGCGTTCTCCTTGGCCTGTTCCAGCACTTTGAAGAACATGTTGATGTCACGGACATAAGTGTAATCCCAGCTGCCGGTCACGCCACCGGAATAGGAACCGCTGGTGTTGGAGTCGTTGGCGATGATCGTCTGTTTGTCCTGCTCGGCAAAAGCGTTCATCGGAATGCTGGCGTAGAGGCTGGCCATGAGGCGGTCCAGACCGGCTACGGAGCCGGACAGAGCCTCGGCGTCCATCTTGGTCAGGTCACCTTCCAGGTTGTCGAAGATCTTGTCGCAAGACACGAGAACCAGGGCAGCTACTGCAGAGAGAATATATACAAATATCTTTTTCATAGATGCGTATCCATTAGAAGTTGATGTTGACACCGGCACTGAAGTTCTTCATCAGAGGAGTACCGGCCACGCCCAGGTAGCTGTTCTGGTTGCGCTCGGGGTCGTAAGGCTTCAGGAGCTTGTTGCAGAAGGTGAGAAGGTTGGTACCGTTCATGTACACGCGCAGGGAACGGATGTGGATCTTGCGCAGGAGGTCGGCCTGGAAGGTGTAACCCACTTCCAAGCTCTTAAGACGCAGATAGGTACCATCTACATAGTCGTAAGGCTGGTTGACACGGTACGTCACGTTGGAGGCCGTATCGTAAGCGGACGTTGCCAGAGACATGGCAGGCCAGTAACCGCTTACCCACTGGGTATTGGGATCAAACGGATCGGCCTTGGGGTCGGCAGTGTGCCAGCGGTCCATGTAGTTCTCGTAGAACGTGGTGAAGAAGCCGTAACCCATACCGCCGGACAGGGAAACTGCCTTGCTCACGAGGGTGGCGGCGTTGAAGGTGGCATTGAAGTCAAAGCCCTTCCAGCTGCCGGACAGTACCAGACCGAACTGGAGCGGAGGGTTGGTTTCGGCCCAGGTATAGTACATATCGCTGCTGCTGATCACACCGTCACCGTTGCGGTCTTCCAGCTTGTACATACCGGGAAGCATTTCCTTCATGTTACCATAATACACGTTGCTGTCGTAAATCTCCTGCCAGCTGGTGAACTGGGGGTTGCCATTGAGCCAATGATAGGTGCTGGCGCTGTGGGCGTCGCTCCAACGGCCTACTGCATTGCTGGCATAATAGGCATTGGCGGAAGCCCAAGGATAGTTCTCCATGGAGGCATCATACGTGGTACGGCTGCGGGAGAAGGTAGCCGTGAACATCACGCGGTAGTTGAAGTCCTTGATGTGGTTGCGGTGGCTCAGGCTGAGGTCGATACCCACATTCTGGCTCTTGTTCAGGTTTTCCTGAGGCAGGCTCTGACCATACATGTCAGGAACGGAAGCGGTGGAAGCGGCGGCGATACCGGAGGTATTTCTCCAGAACCAGTCCACGCTACCGCCGAGGAGACCGCGCCAGACTTCGAAGTCAAAACCGAAGTCCATCATGCGGACCTTGGCCCAGGAGATAATGGTCTGTGCAGGGCTGTGGTTGGCATAACCGGTGATGGCGGCGCCATCGGTGAACACGGTGCTACCGTTGGTGGAATAAGCCACCATGTAGCCGTAAGGATCACCCTGGGAATAACCGGTGAGACCGTCGGACCAGCGGAACTTGAGGTTGTTCACCTGAGGGAGGATGGACTTGAAGAATTTCTCCTCAGACACACGCCAACCCAGGGAGTAGGACGGGAAGAAGCCCCAGCGGTGACCAGGAGCGTAGAGATAGGTACCGTCGTAACGGGCCATGAGTTCTACCAGATACTTGCCCTGATAGTCATAGTTGACACGACCCACATAACCGGCGGCAGCGCTGGAGGAGCGGGAACCGCTGTTGGTCTGGGTGTCGGCCGTACCCTGGCTGATGATGTCGTGGGTATAGAAATCACCGAACTCACGGCTGGCGCTGATGCTGCGCAGCTTGTTGATGGTAGCTTCGGCGGCGAGGGTGGCGCCGAGGTGGTGGCTGCGGGCAATGGTGGTATTGTAGTTAGCCTGCAGACGGCCGTAGTACTTGGTATAGGTGTTCCAGTTCTCGGAGTACTGGTTCTTATCCGGGTTGTAGGCAGCCAGGATGTCGGACTCGTAATCGTACAGCGGGAAGTGCTTGGTGAGAGAGCTGTTCTTACGCTCGACCACGTCGTAGGCGGCGGAAGCCTGCAGTACCAGACCCTTGAGGAAAGGAGCCTCATACTTCACATCCAGGTTGTTACGGAAGGCAACGTCGTTATCCTTCTTAGAACCGGCGATGGAAGACTCCATGAGGGCCACGGCGTTACGGTTCTCGGCAACGTTGGAAGAATAGTGATCCGGGTTGTCGCGGGTGGTAGCGTGGACCGAACGGGGGGTCAGGAGGGCGTAATACATGGCGTTCTGCGTAGTATTTGCCGGGGGCATCTCCTGGGAGGTCACGTTGATGGCGCTCTGGAAGGAGACGGAGAGGTTCGGGGTGATCTTGGTGGTGAAGTTGGCCGTGAAACCGTAGCGGTTGTAGTCACCGGTGTTGGCGCGATAGATAGCGTCCTGGTTGGTGAAGTTACCGCTCAGGTAGTACGGGCTCTGCTGGTTACCACCGCGGATGGATACGTTGTGAACCTGGGAGAAGGTGTGGCTCTTGAAGATGGCATCCCACCAGGAGAAGTTCTCATATCCGGGATCGCCATTGCGATAATGGGCGATTTCTTCGTCGGAATAAGTGGTGGTGGGGTTCTTGCGGTTGTTGCGGGTCATCTCGTTGTACACCTCCATATAGGTGGCGATGTCCACTTCCTTGGGAAGGGCGGTAGGCACACCGAAGGTGAGGGTGTTGGAGTAGGTCACGCTGGGCTTGCCGATCTGGCCTTTCTTGGTGGTCACGAGGATAACACCATTCTGGGCACCCAGACCGTAGATGGAAGCGGAAGCATCCTTCAGGACGGTGATGGACTCAATGTCGTCCGGGTTCAGTTCTGCGAGAGCAGCGCTGGAGGAGGAGTTGTTGTCGTACCAGCCCCAGTACTGACGGCTTCTGGACTGACGGGCAACACCATCGATGATCACGAGCGGGGCGCCGTAACCACGGAGGGAGATGTCCTGGTCGAACCAGCCCACAGCACCGGAGTTCTGACGGATCTGCAGACCGGGAACCTTACCCTGCAGGGAGGAAACGAGGTCACTCTGCTTGGTGGAGGTGATGTCCTCGGCCTGGATGTTGGTGATGGAGCTGGTGAGGGAAGCCTTCTTCTGGGTACCGTAACCCACGACCACGGTCTCTTCCAGTTCGGTGGATTCCTCCTGGAGGGTGATGTGCATCGTAGAAGAAGTCACTTTGACGCGAAGGGTCTCATAACCGATGGCAGAAACTTCAAGTTCTGCTCCGGACGGAACGGTGATGGTGAAATTACCGTCGAGGTCGCAGGCTGCGCCGTTGGTGGTGCCGACCTGGAGGACGGCCGCACCGATGACGGGCTGCTTCTCAGCGTCAAGCACCGAACCCTTCACCGTGAGGTTTTGGGCGGACATAAGCCCGGCGCCCAGGACAAGTCCCAGACCCAGGGCTACGAGCCGCTTGAGGAAGTTGTTGGTTCTCATACTTAAGATTTATTAATTAATAGGTAATAGTTTCCTATTTGAAGAGCTTCTGGGCGAAAGTGTTCAGATACAGACGCCAGTTGGCCCAGACGTGACCGCCCTCGGAGACGAAGAACTCGTGATCCAGGCCCTGCTCGGTGAGGGTCTTGTCCAGGGTCTTGGAACCTTCGAAGAGGAAGTCGGTGTTACCGCAGGCCAGGAAGTAAAGCTTCACGCCAGCCTTCTTGAGGGCGGCAATCTGCTCGGGAGTGGCGCTGCCGGCGGCCGACAGGGGGCAAATGTAGTCGAACATCTGAGGATAAAGGATGGAAGCGCTGATGGTGTGACCGCCACCCATGGAAAGGCCGGCGATGGCACGGGATGCAGGCTTGGCGATGGCGCGGAAATTCTTCTCGATGAAGGGAACGATTTCCTCGCAGAGGCTCATCACATAGCCGTTCATGAGGAGGTTACGTTCGGCCTCGCTCATCTTGGCCATGGCCTCGCGGTCCCAACGCATCTGCATGGGCTTCTCGGGGATATTGAGGGTGCGGGCGGCAGCCTGATTGGCGTTGCCGTTGGGCATCACCACAATCATAGGCTCGGCCAGGCCCTTCTCAATGAGGTTGTCCAGGATCTGGGCGGCACGGCCCATGGAGCTCCAGGCTTCCTCATCACCACCGGCGCCATGCAGGAGGTAAAGGACGGGATATTTCTTCTTGGGGTTGTTCTCGTAACCGTAAGGGGTGTAAACGGTGAGACGGCGGTCCATACCCAGGATGTTGCTGTGATACCAGGGGTGGCTCACGGTGCCGTGGGTCTTGGCTTCGCCGTAGTTCTCCGTACGCTCGCCGGGGACCAGGAGCATGGGGAGGAAACGGGTACCGTCACGCTGCACCAGGATGTTCTGGGGGTCGTTCACGTTCACACCGTCAACCACGAAGTTGTAGGTGTAGATTTCCGGCTCCGGAAGAGGAATCTGCACGGACCAGACGTTGTTTTCTCCACGTTTCATGTCGATGGTGCCCGTCCAGGGGTTCTCCATCCACGAGCCGCTGAGCTTGACGACGGTGGCGTAATCGGCCTTGAGGCGGAAGGTTACGCTGTCGTTCTTGATCTCAGGGGAAACGATGGGCTTCATGCCACGGCCAAAAGAGAAATTGGCCAGTTCTTGTGCCTGCAAGCTGCCGGCTACGGCCAGGCAGATGGCAAGCGTTGAAAGGATACGTTTCATGAATGATTTAATTATTTGGTTGGTTTATTTAGTGTCTAATTACTGATGCAAATGTAAATACAATAAAAATGGAAGACATTCTTGTCTGTTCAATTGTTTTTCTATACTGACAAATGCCTATTTAAACGTTTCGCCAACGGCCACCAGCGCCTTCTGGAGGCACACGGGCCAGAATCCCCAGTCGTGGCCGCCGGAGCGCTCGATGAACTTTACTTCCACACCGTTTTCCTTCAAAACCTGCACGTAATCCCGCACGCCCTGGATGGGAATGGTCCAGTCCGTGGTGCCGGATTCGATGGTGATGGGCGGAAACACAGAAGGGCTGCTCTGGGCCTTGATGAGGGCCACGGAACTGTCGGCATCCGTAGCCGGGCTCATGGCATAGCCATAGGTAAACTTGGAGGGATATTTGAGCACATTGTACAAAGTGCCGAAACCGCCCATGGAAAGGCCGGCTACCGCGCGTTTTCCGTTGCAGCGGTATTTGGACTCCACCTCAGGCATCAGTTCGTTGTGCATGTACTGCTCGAAGTACAGGCCATTGAAGTTGAAATTATCGATATAGAAGGTTTGCTTGGCATCCGGCATGATGATGATCATGGGCACACCACCTGCTTTCAGATACTTGTCGGCCATTTTGTTGGCACCGCCCTTACTGTTCCAGGAAAGGTGATCATCACCGTAACCGTGCAGCAGATAGAGGAAAGGATAGGTTTTGGATTCGTCGTAATTGCCGGGAAGCCAGACGGTATAATTCATGGTCTGGCCCATATAGGTACTGGCTACGGCGCCCGTTCTTACGGCACCGGCAGGAATCTCCGGTTCCGGCTGGGGGTCGGGTGTCTTGTTGCAGGACAGCACCAAAGCCGGCAGAATAAACCAGAGAAGCAGGGTACGTTTCATTATTCGAGAACAGTCTTGGTGTTAATCTTCAGGGTTTTAGGCCAGGCCTGCCACTCGGGCATGCCTTCGGCCACGGGTTTTCCGGTTTGGGCGAAACTGGCCCAGAGGGCGCTCACGCGATGCCCCAGCTCTACGGCCGGCTCTCCCCCGCCGGTAAACGTACGGTGAAGGAGCACGTTATCAAATACGAAGGGTATTTCAATGCAGTGCGTGCTGCCCAGGGCGCCGTCCAGAACCGGGGATTCCCAGGTGAACTGGTACATGTATACGGGTGCGCAGCCGGCCGACACGCGGTCGGAAGCCTGCTTGAGGGCCAGGGGCTTGAAGATGGGGTCTTCCTGGTCGCGCGTAAATTCGTGATATACCGTGCCGATGATTACCGGAACGTCCTTGGACAGCGCCAGCGCCTCGGGCGAGGAAGGCTGGGCGGGGATGTCTTCACCGTCCACTACCGGCAACTGGCCGAAGATGAGCATATCCAGGATATTGGTAGGAAGCGAGCCGTCCTGGCGGGCTTCCTCCGTCACTTCCTGCACGGCCTTGCGGTATGCCGCCAGCAATTCCTCGTACGAAACGGCAGCAATATCGTCAATATGGGCGGGAGTAATGCCCAGATGGGCCACCGTGGCGGCGCCGATGCGACGGGAATACTTGGGATTCATCAGGTTGGTAATGGAGCCGCTCTGCACTATGGCCTTGTGGAAAAGGCCCTTGGCAGCGGGCATGGCCATGAGGGTGCTCACTTTTCCGCCGCCGCCGCTCTGACCGAAGATGGTCACATTGGAAGGGTCGCCGCCGAAGTTGGCGATATTGGCCTTCACCCATTCGAGGGCCTTGACAATATCCAGCATACCCGCGTTGCCGCTGTGGGCGTACTTGGCGCCGTAGCCGCTCAGATCCAGGAAACCCAGGGCGTTGAGCCGGTGGTTCAGCGAAACCACCACCACACCGTGGTCACGGGCCAGGTTGGTGCCGTCATAGCCTATCTGCTCCTGGCTGGAACCCTCGCTGAAGCCGCCGCCATGCAGCCAGACCATCACGGGGAGCTTGCTGCCCGCCTTGATGCTGGACGTCCACACATTCACGCGGAGGCAGTCCTCGTCGGGATAGCCGTCGTCCCAGTGCATGGTGAAGGCCTGGTTGTCGTCATACCAGCCCTGGCGGGGACCATGCGGGCTCACCGGGCCGTAGGAACGGCTGGCGCGCACTTCTTTCCAGGGTTCGGGGTCGGTGGGCGGCATAAAACGCTCGGCCTTTCCGTAAGGAACACCTTTATAGATATAGACACCATTGTCTATATAGCCGGCGATGGGACCGGATTGAGTATTTACCGTCGAGAACTTGGCCGATGTTTCCAGGCTGGAGAGATACTCCACGTCTCCCTTCCGGGGCGAGTGCCCGCAGGAGACGAGCGCGATGGCAACGGCCAATAGAGTTAAGTTTGGGTTCAGTGTCATGGTCATGCAGTTTTACCATGCAAAGGTGAAAAAAAGCCGGCACACAAGTTTTCCCCCATTTTCAATTGTTTTTTCTACTGTTCAAAATGATTATATTTGCGTTATGAACCACAAATTAATATCCCTGATTCTGGGCATCCTGGCGCTCGGCGCCTGTCAACAATATAACGGGGGCAAGGTCCCCGTACCTACCGAAGGCAGCATCATGGTCTCCAACCGCCTGTCCAACCAGCGGGTCAACTGTATAGCGGAAGACGCCGGCGGACTCATCTGGATGGGCACCCAGCGCGGCCTCAACTGCTTCGACAGCCACGAATTTGTCCAGTTCTACTGCACGGACGACACCCTGGGCCTCCCGGACAACCAAATTTACGCCATCCATCCCGTGGCCAGCGGCCACGTATGGGTGACGGCCGTGGGAGGCGCCGCCGTTTCCACGGACGGGGGCACTTTCGTACGCGTCCCCATCGAAGACGCCAACATCAACCTGAACCAGATCCTGGAAACCCGCAGCGGAAAACTGCTCTTCTCCAACGGAACCAACCTTCTGGTATATAACGAAGGCCAGAACGTCATCCGCCCGGCCATCCGGGGCCTGAACGCCTTCGGCGCCCAGGCCGTCTGCCTGGACGGTCAGGACCGCCTGTGGGCCATATCGGCCGGCGGCTGGGCCGTCAACTGCTACAATGCAGAGGACTTTTCCCTTGTAAGCACCACCCGCATCCCCTTCCAGGCCTACCACATCTGCGACGCGCTGGACGGCACCATCTGGCTTTCCGGAATGGGAGACCTGGGCATCCTGAAGGCCGATGACGCCACCTGGCTGCCCCTCCCCTCCTCCATCCAGGCCGAAAAGCGCCTGATGGATGGAGATATCGACCAATTGTATGCCCTGGATTCCGGCAATATGCTGCTGGGCACCATCGGCCACGGCTTTTTCCTCTATCAGAAGACTCTGGACCGCGTACTCTTCCAGGCCGATGACGATTTCCCCTACGAGATGCCCGACGCCGAGGTGCGCACCCTTTTCCGGGACAGCCGGGAGAATCTCTGGATCGGCACCACGGACAAAGGCTACAGCGTCTCCTACCATACCAAGAACCTGTTCAGCAGCAATAAGCCTCTGGTCAAGGATTTTGAGAACAAGACCGTCACTTCCCTTTGTCCGGACCAGGACGGCAACCTCTGGATAAGCACCCTCATGGACGGCCTTTGGCGCTACAACCTGGAGTCCCGGAGCCTGGAGCGCATCCCGCTGGACCGCTTTATCCAGGACAACAGCCTGGGCTATATCCGCGTAAGCTGCATCTTCTGCGACAGCGAAGGGGAACTCTGGCTCATCTTCACGGAAAAGATGCAGGTAACCCGCTGCCACTGGAACGGGAAGCAGCTGGTTCCCATCCACTCTTTCTTTGTCTACAATCCCATGAGCATTGAAGAGGACGACCAGGGCTACATCTGGCTGGGATGCTACCACCAGAACCTGTATCGCTACGACAAGAAAACCCGGGAAATGAAGACGGTCACTCTCTCGGACCAGTGGACCTACGTGTCGGACCTGGTGATGAAAGAGCCCGGCCGCCTGATTGTGGCCTGCTTCAACAGCCTGCCCATGGAGGTGAACACCTACACCTTCGACATCCGGGACATCAGCATCACCGCGGACGAATACAAGGACGCCATCCGCCGCTCCGTGCTCATCCCCAACAAGCTGTTCAAGGACAGCACGCGTGATATCTGGCTGGGAACCATCACCAACGGTATCATCCGCTACGACCAGCAGACCGGCCGCATCCAGGCCGTGGCAGGCCTCCCCTGCCAGGACGTCACCTCCATTGAAGAGGACCTCCAGGGCAATGTGTGGGTGTCTACCATGGACGGCCTGGCCAAATTCGACCGCACCAACGGCCGCTTCCGCTTCTATATGGAAGAGGATGGCACCGGAGGGGACCAGTACAGTGACCGTGCCTCCTGTATCCTGCCGGACGGCACCCTGGTTTTCGGCGGCACGCACGGTCTCACCTGGTTCCACCCGCTGGACGCTCCGGCCAAGCGCACCGTTCCCCTGGCCTTCGAATACCTGAGCATCCACAACCAGATGGTCAAACCCACTGAGGGCGGCCCCATCGACCGCATCCTGGCCTCCAAGCCGGACATTACCATCCGGGCCAACCACAACGCCTTCAGCATCACCTTCAGTGCCCTGGAATACAGCGACTTTGAACAGATCCGTTACGCCTACAAACTGGAAGGTTTTGACAAGGACTGGGTGCGCATCAACACCCAGCACAGCGTGTATTTCTCCAACCTGCCTGCCGGCAAGTACAAGTTCCGCGTGCGCATTGCCAACGCCAGCCAGAGCATTACGGAAACGGAAGAATCCCTCAATATCCGCGTACTGCCGCCGTGGTACCGAAGCGGCTGGGCCTATCTGGTGTGGGCCCTGATGGGCCTTGCCCTGCTGGCCGTAGCCTACACCTTTGTCCGCCACGTACGCCGCGTGCGCAAGGAAGCCGCCCGCCGCATCTGGCAGGTGCGCAGGGAAAGGGAGAAAGCCGAAGAAGCGGAGAAGGCCGAAAAGGAGCTGAACAAGATCCAGCAGAACTACTTCGCCAATGTGGCGCATGAGTTCCGCACCCCGCTCACCATGATAGCCGGCCCCGCCCAGCAGCTCTCGGATTCCCAGGAAATCCAGGGCCAGGACAAAAAGCTGGTGGACATCATCCGCCGCAACACCACCTGGCTGCTGTCGCTGGTGAACCAGCTGTTGGACTTCAACCGCATTGGCAACAGCAAACTGGAGATGAAGGTGGCGCAGATAGACATTGTGCAGCCTCTCAGGGATACGGCCGACCTCTTCGGCTTCAACGCCAAATCCAAGGGAATCGACCTCATCACCTACGGTCTGGAAGATCCGTTCCAGATGTGGGTCGATGCCGACAAGGTGCAGAAGATGGTGATGAACCTCCTGTCCAACGCCCTCAAGTTCACTCCTACAGGCGGTAAGGTCTCCCTCTCCTTCGACGTCCTTAACAGGGCCGATGCCGCCCGCCGCTTCCCGCTCACGGAAGCCGACAAGGACACCCAGTGGGCCTGCATCAGCGTGGCCGACAACGGTCCCGGCATCCCCGAAGACCAGCTGGAGAAGATCTTCGAGCGCTTCTACCAGTCCGATGCCGGCAAGCAGGCCATGGGCTCCGGAATCGGCCTGTATTATGCCCGCGCGCTGTGCACCCTGCACCACGGCTTCATCAAGGCATGGAACCGGCCGGAAGGCGGCGCCCTCTTCTCCATGTGCATGCCCGTGAGCGAAAGCTCCTACACGGAAGACGAGCGCGTGAGCCAGGCTCCCCTGCTCCAGACCCACGACCTGGCCCAGAACATTGTGGAAGACAACCAGGAGGAAGAGGAAAACAAGAAGCACGTGGTGGTGATAGACGACGACATCGACATTGCCAACTACCTGAAGGTGATGCTCAAGCCGCATTACAAGGTTAGCTTGTACTACGACGGCGAATCGGCCCTCAAGGGCATGGCCGAAGACGCCCCCGACCTCATTATCTCCGATGTGGTGATGCCCGGCCTGGACGGCTACGAGGTATGCCGCCGCATCAAGGCCGACCTCCAGCTGAGTCACGTTCCCGTGGTGCTGGTCACCGCCAAGGTGGCCGTGGAGAACCAGGTGGAAGGCCTGGACCAGGGCGCCGACGCCTATGTGACCAAGCCTTTCCAGCCGGCATACCTCATGGCCCTGATCAAGTCCCTGCTGGAGAACCGTGAAAAGCTTCACCGCCAGCTGGCCAGCGCAACCTCCACGGAGGACATCGCCCCTGAGGCCCTGTCCCCGCGCGACGCCGCCTTCATGAAGGAGCTGTACGAGCTCATGGAGAAGGAACTGGCCAACGCCGACCTGGATATAGTCCAGATCACGGAAATGATGAAGATTTCCCGCACCAAGTTCTATTACAAGGTGAAGGGCCTCACCGGAGAGAATCCGTCCGTGTTCTTCAAGCGGTATAAATTGAACCGCGCGGCGGACCTGTTGAAGGAAGGCAAGCACAATATGAGCGAGATTGCCTGGATGACCGGGTTCAACACCCTCTCCCACTTCTCCACCTCCTTTAAGAAACAATTCGGCGTTCCGCCGTCAGAATACGTAGGATAGCATTATGAAACCCGCATTCGAAAAACTCTTCGGTTTTGATTCGGCCAAGCACAGCGTGCGCACCGAGATTATGGCCGGCATCACCAGTTTCCTCACCATGGCCTACATCCTGGCCGTGAACCCCAGCATCTTCAGCGCCCTTCCGGAAATGCCCGGCGGCAGCGTATTTACCGCCACCGCCCTGGCTTCCATTGTGGGTACGCTGGTAATGGCCCTGTATGCCAAGAAACCTTTTGGCCTGGCTCCCGGCATGGGGTTGAACGCCTTCTTCGTTTTCACCGTGTGCCTAGGCATGGGCTATTCCTGGCAGTTTGCCCTCACGGGTGTGCTCATCGAAGGCATCATCTTCGTTATCCTCTCCGCCACCAAGGTGCGCTCCTGGCTGCTCAATGCCGTCCCCGGAACGCTTAAAAAGGCCATTGGAGCGGGCATCGGCCTGTTCATTGCCTTTATCGGCATGCAGGATGCCGGCATCATCGTGAATAACGACACCACCCTGGTGACCCTTGGCAATATCACCGAGGGGACGGCGTTACTGGCTATGATCGGCCTGTTCATCACCGCCGGCATGGTAATGGCCAAGGTGAAGGGAGCCGTGCTCTGGGGCATTCTCATCACCTCTGTCATCGGCCTCTTCATCAAAGATCCCGCAACGGGCAGCGCCATCACCCAATTTAACGGCATAGTGGGGCTTCCGGACAGCGTGGCCCCCATCTTCTGCAAGTTCGAATGGACCCACGTCCTCAGCTGGGACATGCTGGTGGTGGTATTCACCCTGCTGTACATGGATATGTTCGACACCCTGGGCACCATTATCGGCGTGCATCAGGGTGCAAAAATGATCCCCGAGGGCGCCAGGCAGGACGACATCCCCGGCCTGGAGAAAATGTTCATGGCCGACTCTGTAGCCACCGTAGCGGGCGCCTGCTTGGGCACCTCTACCACCACCACCTACGTGGAAAGTGCGGCCGGAATAGTGGAGGGTGGCCGTACCGGTCTCACCGCCTTCACCACGGCCATCTGCTTTGCGCTGGCCCTGTTCCTGAGCCCGGTGTTCCTGGCCATTCCCAGCGCCGCCACAGCTCCTGCCCTAATCATTGTGGGCGTGATGATGATGCCTTCCGTGGCCCGCATTCACTGGGACGACTATTGCAAAGCCATTCCGGCTTTCCTCACCATCATTGCCATCCCGATGGCCTACAGCATTTCCGACGGTATCCTCATCGGTGTTATCACCTATGTGGCCTGCCACGCTTTTGCCGGACGCTTCAAGGACATCTCCATCACCATGTGGGTGCTGGCCGTCCTGTTCGTGCTTAAATACATATTCATCTAGCGTGGATGTAACTTCCTGACACATACCATTTTAACGAATTACCCCCTAGGCTTTCGACCCAGGGGGTAATTCGTTATTTGTATGGTACTGTGTGAGTTACGTCCACGGGCGCTATTTCACGGCAATCTCTATAACCGGTTTCGGGGGCAGAAGCACGTTGTTCACGGGCCAGGACTGGGCTTTGGCCAGCTTGAAGGCGGCCGTGCAGCGGATATCGGCCACGGAGGCGCCGAAACTCACTTTGTAATTACCGGCGGCGGTTTCCCAGGCCGATGTTTCCTCGTTGAAGGAAGCCAGGGTGTAAGGTGCTACCGTCATGGTGAGGGTCTGGCTCTCGCCGGGCTGGAGCTCGCGGGTCTTGGCGAAGGCCTTGAGCTCGCAGGCGGGTTTCACCAGGCCGCCAGCGGGGGCGCTAACATACAGCTGGACGGCTTCCTTGCCGGCCACGGAACCGGTGTTCTTCACGGTGACGGAAGCCGTCACGGTGCCATCCTTGGCCACTTTCACCACGGGCTGGCTGTAGGCGAAGCTGGTGTAGCTGAGGCCATAGCCGAAGGGATAGGAAACGTTCTTACCGGCGGTAGTGAAATAACGGTAACCTACCCAGATACCCTCGTGGTACTTGGTTTCGTCCACGTTGGGCTGCTTCTGTGCCGTGAGGCCGAACAGGGCCATAGTCTCGGCATCCAGGCCCATGAAGGAACCGGAGGCGGAAGCGTCATAATTATACGGGAAGTTGTAGGAGGAAGGGATGTCGAAGTAGGCCACCGGGAAGGTCATGGGGAGCTTTCCGGAGGGATTGGCAGCGCCGGAGAGCACGTCGGCCACGGCATAACCGCCTTCCTGACCAGGCGTCCAGGCCAGCAGGATGGCGTCGGGAATCTGCTTCCAGGAAGCGGTCTCAATGACACCGCCGATATTGAGCACCACCACCAGCTGCTTACCGGCCACGTGGTATACGTCGGCCAGTTCCTGCAGCATCTGGCGCTCCATGCCGGTGAGCGTCCAGTCTCCGTCCACGGCCTTGCGGTCGCCGCCCTCACCGGCGTTGCGGGAGATGGTGAAGATGGCTATGTCGCTGGCCTTCTCCATCTTCTGGAAATAGCTGCGGGATACTTCCATTTCGGGGATTACGGCGTCTCCCAGCATGGCCATGAAGCCGCCGGCCGAGTTGTTGGCAATCTCCGTCTTCTTGAGGGCGATGTACTGCTTGTACCAGTTCTCGATGCTCTCGTTAACCTCAAAGCCATTGTCGCGAAGGCCCTCGGCCACATTGCGCACATAGGCCTTATTCACGTTGCCGGAGCCCGTGCCGCCGGCGATGAAATCATAGGATCCAACGCCGTAGAGGGCCACTTTCTTCACGCCCTTGAGGGGCAGTACGCCGTTGTTCTCCAGGAGCACCAGGCCTTCGGGAGTGGCGGCGCGCACCAGTTTGGCGTGGCCGGCCAGGTCGGGCTTGTTGGAATATTTGTAGCCCTGGAAACGGGGGGTGCGGACGATGTACTCCAGCAGGTTGCGTACGTTGCGGTCCAGATCGGCCTGGGGGATGACGCCGCTCTTGACGCCTTCCACAATGCGGTCAATCTCGTTCTGGCCGCCGGGTTCCATGAGGTCGTTGCCGGCGATTACGGCATTCACGGTGCCCTTCTTGTTGCCCCAGTCCGTCATCACGATGCCTTTGAAGCCCCACTCGTCGCGCAGGATGGTGGTGAGGAGGTCGTGGCTCTGCTGGGTATAACTGCCGTTCACCTTGTTGTAAGAGCTCATGATGGTCCAGGGATCGGACTCTTTCACCATGATTTCGAAGCCCTTCAGGTACATTTCACGGGCGGCGCGGGGATTCACCACGGCGTCGTTTTCCATGCGGTTGGTCTCCTGGTCGTTGAAGGCGAAGTGCTTGGAGCTCACGCCCACGCCGTTGCTCTGGATACCGTTCACATAAGCGGCGGCCATCTTGCCGGTGAGGAAGGGATCTTCGGAGAAATACTCGAAATTACGGCCGCAGAGTGGGTTGCGGTGCAGGTCCAGGCCAGGGGCCAGGAGCACATCGGCCCCGTATTCCTTTACTTCCTCGCCCATGGCGGTGGTGAGCTGCTTTACCAGCTCCGTATTCCATGTAGAGGCCAGGACCGTTCCCACGGGGAAGCCGGTGGCATAGTATGTCTGGGAGTCTCCGCGGCGGATGGGTTCAATACGGATGCCGGCAGGGCCGTCGGCCAGCACGGTCTGGGGAATGCCCAGGCGGGGAATGGCGCGGGTGGTGCCGGCGGCGCCGGGAACCAGCGTGGCGTCACTGGCCGTCATGGAGCCGGCGGTCATGGAGCCCCAGCCGGAGCCCACGCACAGGGTGGCCTTCTCTTCCAAGGTCATGGCCTTCAGGATTTCATCGATGTTGTCTTTGTTCAGCTTGGGCTGGGCAAAGAGCGACAGGGTGCAGCAGAGCGCTGCGGCAAGCAGAAAGATTTTCTTCATATCGGAGTAATTGGTTATCGTCTTTCTGCAAACATAAGAAAAAGTATCCGGACCCACAAGCCCGGATACTCATATCTAAAACTTTTGAACGCCTAGATAAAAATGTACTTGAGTACAAACAGGACGGCCAGCACCCACATGGTGATGGAGATGTCCTTGAAGCGTCCGGCTACGGCGTGGCAGGCCACGTAGGTGATAACGCCGATGAGGATACCGTCGCTGATGCTGTAGGCCAGGGGCATCATGATGATGGTGATGAATGCCGGGATGGCTTTGCAATAGTCTTCCCAGTGGATGCGCTTGATGGAAGGCATCATCATCACACCAACGATGATGAGGGCGGGAGCGGTAGCTGCACCGGGGATGGCCAGGAACAGCGGGCTCAGGAACAGGGCCAGGGCGAAGCAGACTGCCGTGGAGAAGGCGGTGAGACCGGTACGGCCACCCTCGCCTACACCGGCGGCACTTTCCACATACGTGGTGGTGGTGGAAGTACCCAGGCAGGCACCCGTTACGGTAGCGATGGAGTCGGCCAGGAACATCTTCTCGGCACCGGGAACGTTGTCGCGGGGACCGTCGTCGGGGATGAGGCCGGCTCCCTGGTGCACACCGATGATGGTGCCCATGGTGTCAAACATATCCACGAACAGGAAGGTGAACACAATCACCAGCATGTCCAGGGTGAATACGTTGTGCCACTCGAACTTGCAGAAGATGGGATCAACGCTGTCGGGCAGGGACACCACGCCGCCAAACTTGGTGATGGCGGAACCCGTTGCAGGATCCTTGATGAAGAGGCCGATGACCGTGGTGATGAGGATACCCAGGAGGATACCGCCGCGCACCTTGGCCATCACCAGACCGGCGGTGATGAACAGGCCGATCATAGCCAGGAGGGCCGTGCCTTCGGTGATCTTGCCCAGACCCACCAGGGTAGAATCGTTGTTCACGATGATACCGGCGTTCTGCATGCCGATGAAGGCGATGAACAGGCCGATACCGGCGCCGATGGACTTCTTCAAAGTGCCGGGGATGGCATTGAGCAGCCAGGAACGCACCTTGGTGACGGTGAGGATGATGAAGATGAGACCTTCAAGCAGAACAGCCGTGAGGGCGAACTGCCAGGTGTAACCCATACCCAGGCATACAGTGTACACGAAGAAGGCGTTCAAGCCCATGCCGGGAGCCAGGGCGAAGGGCTTCTTGGCATAGAGGGCCATCACCAGCGTACCCACGATGGCGGCCAGGGCGGTAGCGGTGAACACGCTGCCGGCGGGCATACCGGGAAGGGCGCTGAAGATGTTGGGGTTCACGGCCAGGATATAGGCCATGGTGAGGAACGTGGTAAGGCCGGCGAAAATCTCGGTCTTCACGTTGTTTTTGGCCGAATCAAAGCCAAATAACTTCTCAAAAGCGGGTTTCATTTCATGAAACATTAAATGTTATACGTTACCCCCTCCCGAAACCCCTCCCCTCGGGGGAGGGACTTGAAGGGAGCTTCAGGCAAGCTTAGAATACCCACTTGGCACCCAGGCAGGGACGTACCCAGAAACCCTTGGCAGAGCCGAAATCATAGCTGAGCTCCACCTCGCCGCCGATATTGAAGTTGTTCACACCGAAGTGCTGACCCACGTTGTACCAAAGTTGGGGTTCGGAGAGGAACACCACGCGAGAGAAACCACCCACGATGGAACCCTTATGGTCGGTATAGAGAGCGTGGTCCTGCCACCAGAAATCAGCGAAGCCGCTGAAGCGCAGACCCTTGAGGCCGAAGAGGTCCTGCATGCCCCAAACAATGGTAAACTGCATGGGAACTTGGCTCTTGCACTGGTAGTTAGGCATCGAAGGGATGGTCACGCCTCGATAGTCAATCCACTTGTACAGGACTTTGAGGTTGAGGGTATTTTTAAAATCGCTGCTATGAATAAAATAGTCTAAACCGGCAAGAACTGCGTTATTAATGGAGAACTGATTGTAGATGCCGCCATTGTATTCAATCTGCAGACTCAAACCACCCAACTTGGTATTCTGCCAGAAGTTTAGACAGCGGGCTATTTCCATATAGGTACCATTGGGCGAAATGAGTTTATGGTCCACACGGTTGTTGAAGTCGTGATCCACAAAGAAGAAGGTGTTACCCCAATTGTCATTGTAGAAGCCTTCGATGGTGGTGGTGACGTGTTTGCGATCACTGCCAAAATCGTAGAACACCTGAATGTTGGTCTGGGCCTTGGCCAGCTGACCGAAGGCAAGCGTTGCCACAGCAACGGCGAGGATAGTTTTCTTGTTCATGATAGATAGGTTATTTTCTTAAGGAAGGATTAATTTCAAAATTAACGGCTTTGTCGGCCTCGGGATTGGCGCCGA
The DNA here is from genome assembly GCA_017617475.1 of Bacteroidales bacterium. The sequence goes on along the minus strand of JAFZWC010000034.1, from coordinate 28,525 downwards.
ACTCATAGTCCTTGCCGGGCAGCACGGCATTGAGGATAACGCCCACCAGGGCGGCCACAGCCAGGCCGCTGAGGGTGGTGAAGCCCAGGGACACGGCGTCGTTGGCGCCGTACTTGATGCCGATGGCCAGCACCAGGATGAGGGCCATCACTATCACATTGCGGCTCTTGGTGAAGTCCACGCGGTTCTCCACGACGTTGCGCACGCCCACGGCGGAAATCATACCGTAGAGCACCAGGGACACACCGCCGATGGTGGCGGCGGGCATGCAGCTGATGAGGGCGCTGAACTTGGGGCAGAAACTGAGGATGATGGCGAAGCAGGCGGCGATGCGGATCACGCGGGGGTCGAAGACCTTGGTGATGTTGAGCACGCCGGTGTTTTCACCGTAAGTGGTGTTGGCGGGGGCGCCGAACAGGGAGGCCAGCATAGTGGCCAGGCCATCACCCATGAGGGTGCGGTGCAGGCCCGGATCTGCCAGATAATTGATGCCGGTGGTGGAGGAAATGGCGCACATGTCGCCGATATGCTCCATCATGGTGGCCAGGGAAATGGGCACGATGGCTATGATGGCGCTCACCACCAGACCCCAGTTGGGATTCTGGAACACGTGGAAAGCGGTATTCTCCCATTGGAAGGGAACGCCCACCCAGGCAGCCTCTTTCACGGCCGTGAAGTCGCACAGGCCGAAGCAGGCGGCCACCAGGTAGGAGCCCAGCACACCCAGGAGGATGGGGATGATCTTAATCATCCGCTTGCCCCAGATGTTGCAAACGATGATGATGACAATGGCCAGGATGGCAATCCACCAGTTCTGGTTGCAGTTGCCGATGGCGCTGCCACTAAGCGTAAGGCCGATGGCGATGATGATGGGACCCGTCACGATGGGAGGGAAGAAGCGCATCACCTTCTTGGCGCCGAAAGCGGCGAACAGACCCGCCAGGATGAAATAAATAATGCCTGCCGAGAATACTCCGATGCAGGCATAAGGCAATGATTCCGTGGCGCTGAGACCTTGGGCTTCACCCATGGAGACGATGGCTGCATAGCCTCCCAGGAAAGCGAAGGACGAACCCAGGAATGCCGGGACCTTCATCTTGGTAAGAACATGGAAAATAAGGGTGCCGAGGCCTGCGAACAGCAGGGTGGCGCTCATGGAGAGGCCGGTGATCACCGGGACCAGGACCGTGGCTCCGAACATGGCGAACATGTGCTGGAGGCCCAGGGTAAGCATCTTGCCCGTCCCAAGGGTGCGGGCGTCGTAGATAGCTTGCTGATTTTGTGTCATATAATAAGGTTTGTTAAAGAATTCTTAACCGCACAGTCCTATTATGACCGCGCAAAAATAAAAATTAACGGGTTTCGACACAATAAGCCCTCCTGTTTTTTCTCCAAAAGTTATCAACAGCCCGCTGTGCACATCCAAAAAAGTTATAACTTTGGACTATGGAACCCAACCCCCTTTTTGAAGGAAGCTCCCCGGAATTCGATTTCCTGGGAGAAGTGAAAGCCGGCTTCCCTTCCCCGGCCGAGAGCATCCGTGAGCACCTGGACCTGAGCAGCCTCCTGGTGCGCCACAAGGCGTCCACCTTTTTCTTCCGCGTAGACGGAGTGTCCATGGTGGAGGCCGACATGGACGAAGGCGACATCCTCATCGTGGACCGTGCCCTGGAGCCATACAACGGCTGCCGGGCCGTGTGTTTCCTGGACGGGGAGTTCACCGTGAAAACCGTAGAAATCGGCGAAAACGGAGCCTTGTTAAGGCCCGCCAATCCGGCCTATAAGCCCATTCCCGTGGGCCCGGAGAACAACTTCAGCGTGTGGGGCGTGGTAACCTGGGTGATCAAGAAATGTACGCCCTAGCGGACTGCAATAATTTCTTCGCCTCTTGCGAGCGTGTCTTCCGTCCCGAACTGAACGGAAAGCCCGTCATTGTGCTCTCCAACAACGACGGCTGCGCCGTGGCCCGTTCCAACGAGGCCAAGGCGCTGGGCATCCCCATGGGCGCTCCCCTGTTCAAAATCCGGGACATAGTCAAGGCCAACCACGTGGCTGTCTTTTCCGGCAATTATCCGCTGTACGGAGACATGTCGGCCCGCGTACAGGCCGTATTAAGGGAGTTTTCCCCGCTGGTGGAGCAATACTCCATAGACGAGGCTTTCCTCGATTTAACGGGCATTAAGGCCGATTTTGACGCCTATGCCAAAACCATATCGGCCCGCTGCTGGAGAGACACCTCCATTCCCGTTTCCGTGGGGATAGCCCCCACCAAGACGCTGGCCAAAATTGCTTCCAAACTGTGCAAGCAGTATCCCAAGCTGCAGGGCGGCTGCTACATGCACCGGCCCCAGGACATAGAGAAAGTGCTGCGCAAGTTTCCCGTGGCCGACGTATGGGGAATAGGCCGGCGCAGCGTGAAGAAACTGGAGCTCATGGGCATCAAGACCGCCTGGGACTACGCCCAGCTGCCGGAACAGACGGTGCGCAAACTCTTCGCCCTGCCCGGCTGGCGCACGCGGCAGGAACTCCGAGGCATCCCCTGCGTGGAATTCGAGGACATGCCGCAGGACCGGCAGAGCATCTGCGTTTCCCGCAGCTTTGCGCACGAGATTAAGGACGCTCCCCTGCTGGCCGAACAAGTGGCCAATTTTGCCGAATCCGTGGTGGAAAAACTGCGCAAGCAGGGCTCCCTGGCCCTGGAGATGGCCGTCTTCGCCTTCACCAACCGTTTCAAGGAAGATGCGCCCCAGGCCCACGAATCGCGCGTGGTGGTGTTCCCGGAAGGGGAAGCCGATTACCGCAAGATAGTGCCCGCCGCCGTCCGGGCCTGCCAGGAGCTGTATCGGCCCGGCTATGCCTACAAGAAGGCCGGCGTGGTGGTGACCCGGCTCATGAGCGCCGCGGGCGCCACCGGTTCCCTATTTGCCGATGATGCCGCCGCCCAGCGCGACGCGCGCCTGTCCGGGGCCATCGACAGCATCAACCGCAGTTTCGGCCCCGGCGCCATCCGCTTCGGGGTACAGGGATCCGGCGAGGTGTTCAGCACCCGGGACCACCAGTCCCCGCATTACACCACGCGCTGGGAAGATATTCCTAAGGTAAAACTCTGATTACCGGTCTACGTAGTAGCCCAGGGCACTGTCTATGCCGCTCTCCTCGAAGAACTTCTTGAGACGGCGGTCGCTCTCCTCCTTGTCGTACATCTCTTCGTAGTCGTGGTGATAGGAGGCGTCGGGGACTACGTTAACGTCAAAACGCATCTCGGCCATGCCGGTGGGCGAAATATTGCCCCAGAAACGGATGGAATGCTCTACCTTGCCCACATTCTTACGGCTGTCGTAGCGCAGGGTCACCATCATGGAACGCTCCGGAGGCACCACCATTTCGTGGTCGCTTTCCAGGATGATGCAGCCGCAGGACGGCTGGATGTCCTTGATCACCAGCGGCACTTTCCCCTTGTTCTGGAGACGGATCATCACGGACAGCTCCTGTCCCTGCAGGATAGGATAATAGTGACGCACCGGGTCCTTGATTTCCACGGTGGTAAACTGCACCTTGCGGGAACAGCCCACCAGCGCGAACAGGGTCAGAACCAGAAGAAGGAAACGTTTCATACCTATCTGAAATAGATTTCGTCAATGCCTACGTTGCGGGTATGGGAAGGAATCACATGCAGTTCCACCTTTTCCGGACGGCCGAAGCCGGCGGTGCCCTTGAAGGTCACTTTCTCGCCTTCGTCCACATAGTCTACGATGCCCTCCCGGCGAAGGACGCCCACGCTGCGACCGTCGGCCCATACCTCCACCGACTTGGGAGGCGACATGCGGTGGCGTTCGCTGTTGAGGAAAGACATGGTGAATTCGCCGGACATGCCCTGGAAGACATCGGCCGGAAGTTCTATGACCAGGTCTTTTTGCGGATATACCTGCCAGCCCCAGTGATAATTCTGGGAAATACCGGCCACGGCATCGGTGAGCTTGGTGGTCTTTTCACTGCCGCCGTCGTAATAGACGGTGAGCGGCTGCCGCAGCAGGAGGTCGTTGTTCCAGGCTCCGCTGGCCAGCCACAGTTCCACCTCGTTCTCATAGTCGGCCACGTACACACCTTGTTCGTTCACGCGGTCCATGTGGTCCATGGAGGCTTCCTCGTTGTCGGTCAGGATCCACAGGTCGTCTTCCGGGGTCATGATCTTGAGGTCTTCCACGGCCGACCACACTTCGGGCTTCACCACCCACTGGTCACCCACCAGTTCGGCGAATCCTCCCGATCCCAAGCCGTGGATGCGGCACATTTCCAGGAAGGAGAAGGACAGGAACTGACGGGTTTTCTCGTACATCACGCGCTCGCGATGGGTCATTTCCATGGCCGATGCCCGCAGGAATACGGAATAGAATTCACGGAAATCCCGCTCGAACAGGTAGCTCCGCAGGGATTCCTCCATGCCTCCGTACAGGGGCAGTTCCGAACCAGAGCGGCGGGCCCGCTGTTCCATGGACAGCATCTCGGACGAGTAGAACTGACCTACGTTGGGCATAGCGTCTTCGTAATATTCCCTTACCATCCGGTCCACGTCTGCGTCGGGGTTGATGAGCAGGTTGGCCAACAGGAAAGAATACATTTCCTGCTGCATGGAGTAGAAATAGCCGGAACCGTTCAGGAACAGACCCTTCACGCCCCTCTTGCGGTACTCGCGGAAACGTTCCTGCATCACGTACAGGATGGGGTAAGGCGTAAGATAGTCGTCAAAGTTGGACACATAGTCCCAAACGTACACGTTGTCCGTAATCTTCTGCCACCTTTCCAGGTCGTGGAAGAACTTCTTGCTGCGCTCGTCCTCGGAATCCCAGTTTCGGGGATAGTCAATGGCCGACAGGAACACGCCCACATTGTGCGGAAGCACGTGGTCCGGCAGCTCCTTGGTGGTGGAATAACCCGGGATGAAGAAGGTATGGTTGGGGAAACGGGCGGCCAGGCGCTCCACAAACTGCACCACGGCGGGCGTGGCGTTGTTCTTGGTGTTGCCAGCCGTCTCGCAGCGGCGGCACAGGCACACCCAGTCGTTGTCGGCCGGGCCTATGGTCATGTGGTAGGAATCCTTGCTTCCGTCCCCGTACTGGTCCATAATATACTTTTCCGTCAGTTCCAGCAGCTTGTCGGACGAGAAGCAGAACTGGTTCTGGTGCACCACGCCGTCGGCCCCGCGGGCAAACAGATCCTGGTCCATGTTCTGGAAACCGAAGGAGAGGTCGCCGTTACTTCCCAGCACGCGGGAAAGGTTATGGCCCCAGATGCCCCAGTCAATTTCCAGATTGTTCAGGGCCAGCAAATAGGTCATGTCTATGTTCTGGTTGGTGGGCATGTAGAGGTCGCGGTACTCGAACGGGAAGGTGACCACGGTGTCGCGGCCGCTCAGCAGCAGCGGCGGGAGGTCGTCTGTGGTGATGCTCTTGTCTTCCTTGCCCACCATCTTGATAAACTGGTATACCAGCCAGATCATGGTGCGCTCGTCCTTGGCGCGGAGGTCGTAACCGCCGCCCGGAATGTGCGAAAAGCCGAAATCGCCTCCGAAATCATCGGCTACATGAATGGACACCTCAATGCCCTCGCGGTCCAGGATGGTGGACTCGCAACGGCGCTGGAGATGCTTCTTCAGGTAGTCGGACATCTTGGTATCCAGGGCCCTTCCCTGCACGTCGGGGTGTACGTAGTACTTGTGCACCGCATCCGAGCCGCGCACCAGCTGGTTGCACCCGACGGTCAGGAGACCGGCAATGAGCAGATTAGAAAGAAATCGCAAGAGATACATGGACCATGAAGAGGTTACGGTAACTGACGGTGGCACGCTGGTCGTACAGCGTATTCCAGGTGCCGGAAAGCTGGAGGGCGAGGTTATGGGTAAGGGCCCACTGCCCCGTCACGGCTACGAAGGAATTCAGGTGATTGAAGACCGACGAAGTCTGGTAGTAATTGAGGAAGAGGATTTCCGGAGCGGTACCGGCACCTGCCTGGGCCTCAATGTAGGAACGTCCCCCGTCAAAGGGGAAGAAGCGGAACCGGCCCGATCCGGTAAAGAACACAATTCCATACACGGTACCCGTCGTAAACTTGAAGCCCGCATACATGTTTTCCCAGGTATGGGTAGCATTCAGGTTGCCGGCAAACATCTGCGCCTTGTCCTGCAGATAGCGGTAAGAGCCACCCGCATCCAGATCCCAGTCATGGGGCAGGTGGAAGGTGGCGGTGAAGTCGCCGTTGACCACCGGGAAGAAGGCGGTACCGAAGGAACCTGCAATCTGCGTACTCAGGAGCTGCCCCCAATGGTGCGTCCACGAGGTCTGGAACTGCAGGCCGCGGCCGCCGGCCGACAGGTACATCTGGTGGTCGGAGTCGTAATCGGGATCGCGGCTGGTGAAGTTTACCCTGGACTGGAACTCGTCACGTTTCCAGTTATGGGCATAGCCTACCGTGGCTATTCCCATAAGAGTATAGCGGTCTGTAAAGCGCATGATATCGACGCCCGCATCCACGGTATTGTGAAGGGTCTTGGCACGGAGAGAGCTCATTCGTGACAGGTACTCCTTTTCTTCCAGAAGCGAAGGCTTGTAGTTGCGCTGGTAAACGTAGGCCGAATCCCATTCCTTGCGTTTTTCGTACACCAGACCGCGCGTATACCGTACGGCATCGTCCGTGGGACGTACGCGCAGGGCTTCGTCCAGGACCTTTTCTGCCCGGTCAATATCGCGGGACTTCAGGAGCTTGGTGGCAAAAGCGTCGGAAACGCCGGCATAACTCTTCTGCAAGTCTTCATCGGCCGGGAACACCAGCAGATACGGGGCCAGGATGGCCAGGGCTTCCTCTTCCTTGCCTTTCTGGGCATAGAGGGCCGCCGCCTTGATGGGGAAGACCAGGTCGCCAGGATAAGCGTCTATACCCCTGAGGGCATACGGGAGCGGATCATCGGCGGTGCGGAGACTGTAGAACAGGGCCCAGTAATCTTCGGGGTCCATCTGGAGAATGTTCTCACATATCTCATGGAGGCCGGTGAGGGCTCCATTCTGAATCTTTTCCTTAAGATAGGGATAGGCCGTTTCCTTGTAGGAGCCCGAGAGCAGCCGCAGGCTCAGGGAGTCCGTGGCGTCCATGTAGGACGAGTACAGGGACTGGAGGGCGGCTTCCGGCTTGCCCTGCTTCACCAGCAGAGCGGCGTAATCCATGGTTACCTGGGCCTCAGGGTCGGTTCTAAGGCGCTCCCGCAGCATGGTCACGGCCTTGTCGGGCTGGTTGGTTTCCCGGTAACAGACGGCCAGGCGGCGGATGGCGGCCACCTTAAGATCGGGATCAACGGACGAACGGCGGACAAACTCCAGGAGAGGAATGGCCTGTCCGTAAATCTCCTCGCCCATGAAGTCGGCGGCTTCGTCCAGGCGCTGACGGCTGACGGCCAGGTTCAGGTCGTAGTCGTCGGGGAACAGGTTGAAGCCCTGGTTCAGGCTTCGGGCGGCCGATTCATGACGTCCCATGCGGGTATAGACGTCGTACTCCATCATGTACCAGCGGGGCGAATCGCCCTGCTTCTTGCGCATTTCGCCAATATAATGGATGGCGTCGTCGTAATAGCCGCGCTTGGTGGACTGGGTCAGAAGGTACTGCAGGGCCTCCAGGCTCTTGTCGGAGTCATAGGTACGGGTATACAGCTGGTACACATCGGCCTCGTTTTCCATGCGGGCACTCTCGGCCAGAAGCATGCGATACAGATCTTCCAGACCGGCGGAACGGTTCTGGGCCATCTGGGAACGCACCAAGGTGAGGGCGTACGCGTTGCGGCCCGTTTCCATGAGGATGTCGGTGGCTTTCTTGATGAGGGGGACATTGCCCGGGCTGGCGTTGATGGCCGCCGTCAGGTTGTCCAGGGCGTCATTCATCTTACCCTTGCGGATAAGGATGTTGGCGTAGGCCAGCTGGTAGTCCACGTCCGTAGGCGTAATGCGCACGATTTCCTTCAGGGCGTCTTCGGAGGCACTCTGGTCCCCGCTCTGACGCGCCTGCTGGTAGGTGGTTTCCAGCACGTCGAAGTAGTCGCTGTTGATGGATGCGTCGTTGGGATAGATCTGGGACAGGCGCTTCAGGAGGGTGTTGGCTTCCTCAAAGTTTCCCATCTTCTTATACAGGTCCACTTTCCTGAGCCAGAGGCCCTTCCAGTAAGGGTTCACCTCCAGCAACTCGTTCACGTAACAGATGGCGCTGGAGTAGTTCCCGGTAATTTCTTCCAGGTTCACCAACAGCGTCTTGGCATCCATGTAATGGTAGTTGATCTGACAGGCTTTCACCAGGTGGTAACGGGCCTTGTCATAGTCCTTTCCGTTCCACCAATAGCGGCCTGCCAGATAATGCAGACCGGCCTCGTCGGGATAGTACTCCATGGCTTCGTCCAGGAGTTCCTTACCCTTGGCCCAGCGGTGCTGGGAGAAGAAATTGGACACCTTCTCCGCATACTCGCCGGGAGTATCTCTCTGCGGGATAATGGCATTCTTCTTATTCTGCGCCTGCATTCCTGCAGACACAGCCAGAATAAGCCATATGACCAGCATCCATCTACGCATCAGGTTTCTTTTCTTCGGAAGCGGGCTGGGCGGCAGGCGCCATGGGCTTGGGCCCGGCGGGCTTGGCACTCTGGACACCCTTTCTGGTCATGGTACCCCAGACCATCTGGGTACCCCACATATGCTTCCAATATCCTTTAAGGCTGAAGAAGGTATTCAGGGGGTGGTACATGATGGGCTCCAGCAGAGAAGCCAGCACAAACCACAGGTAGTCCTTCTTGCGCTTGAAGGAAGTGCCCACCCATGTATCATAGGAAATGATGACCATGGTAAGCAGCTGGGCAAAGATGTACAGGCCCACGAAGGCAATCCAGATGGTGTGGTAGTTGATGGCCCCCCTGAGGATGAACCATATAACCGAAATATAGCCGATAAGCTCCACCACCGGAGCCAGAAGCTCAAAGAAGAGCACGTACGTAAGCGTGAGGGCTCCGTACCGGCGGTAATTCTTGTTGGCCACCATATCCCGGTGGATGCCGTAGAACTGGAACAGGCCACGGCCCCAGCGGGTACGCTGGCGGTTGAGCACCTTCAGGTTGGGCGGACCTTCCGTCCAGCAGCAGGTCTCCGGAATCTGGACAATGCGGTAGTCTTCACCGGCATCGCACATGTAACGGACCATACGGGCCACCATATCCATGTCTTCGGAGAAGGAGTCGCCGTCGTAGCCGCCGGCCTTGATCACAATCTCGCGGTCGAACATACCGAAGCCGCCGGAAACGTTCTGGAGGGCGTTGATACGGGCCAGGGCGGTTTTGCCGATAAGGAAGGAACGGGTGTATTCCAGGTCCTGGAACAGCGGGATGAGGTCGTGCGGCGGACGGGCGTCCACCATCTTTCCTTCTTCCACTATACTGCCGTTACTCATGCGCATGGTGGCACTCACGGCAATCACGCGGCGGGTACTGGCCATGGTAGGCCATATAATGCGGTACAGGGCGTACTGGTCCAGCACGCAGTCCACGTCGGTGCACACGAAGAACTTGTTGGACACCACGTTTACGCCGGCGTTGGAGGCATCGGCCTTGGTACCGCCGTTCACCTTGTCCACCACGGTGAGGCGCTTGAAGGCGGGATTGTCGCTCTTGGTCTTGTACAAGCCCTTGAACGGCTTGGTCTTGATTTTCTCTACGTAGGCGTACGGGACCTTCACCAGGTCGAAGTTTTCTATGAGCAGCTCCAGGGTCTTGTCCTTGGAACCGTCGTTCACAATGACCACCTCAAAGTCCGGGTAATCCAGGCTCAGCAGCGATTTCACATTGGTGATCACCGTCTTCTCCTCGTTGTACGCAGGAGCCACAATGGATACGCCGGGGGTGTAGGGCGACTTCTTGAGCTCGTCTATGGTATAGGCGTCGTCATGGTACGTGTAGTGCTTCCGGTGTTCCAGGAACGCCAGAATGGCCATGGCCACATAGCTCGACAAAACAATGGTCGAGTAGATGGCCACGAAGACGCTGAACACAGTATCGAACCACTCAAGCATAACGGCGGCTGTCTATAAGGTCACACTCAATATGGGCGAAATAGGGCAGCAGTTCCGGCGTGGCCTCGGCCTTGAGCTTTTCATAGGCCGCCCGGCCACTTTCCCCGTAGCGGTAAATCACGCGGAGGAGCACCATTCGCGTCACGTAGTCGGTGGTCTGGAGGAAGTCGTCCACCATGAAGCGCACAATCTCGGGATTACCGGAGCCTATTGCACCGATGGCCTCGGCCAGCACCTGGCGTTCCGTGAAGGAGGCACTGAGGTAGCGGCGGCAGAATTCTTTCTCGGCCGGGACATACTCCAGTTCGCCCAGGGTACGGATGATGGCACAGGAGAAGGCTTCCTCACGGCTGGCCACCAGCATGGCCAGAAGCTCGGCGCAGTCTTCCTTGCGTTTGAACAGGCGAATCTCGTTCACGGCGAAGATGCGGAGTTCCTCGTTGATGGGCACGCGGTTGCACCAGCGGATGAAGTTAGGCATGGTAAGGCCGTTCTTCTGCCTGTAAACCAGCACGTTGTGATACTTCACCACCATCTCTTGCGTAAATACCAGATTAGGGTCATCTTCCAGCACCTTGAAGGGATAGGAAGTGCCGAAGCGGGCGGCATGCAGACGCGCATGCATCTGGAGTTTGCGGTTCTTGGTGAAGAGGTAACGGGAAGCCACGGCTTCCTTCAGGTTGGCGTCCAGGTCGGCCACGTCCTTGAAACCCTGAACCTTCTTGCGGATTCTGCGGGAGAGGATCTGGCTCTCGAAGTAGGCCGGCATCTTGAGCGCCTGTGTGAGACGGATCCAGTTGGGCCGGCTCATGGTGCCGTTCATCTCCCGCCTCAGTTCCAGCAGCACCGGGACGAAACTCCGGTTCTGCCTTTCCTTCATCTTGAAGTTCTTGGGCAGTTCCAGGATGGCCGATACTTCACTGGGTTCCAGGGTACGGGACTGGGAGACCACCGTCTTCATGCGCTCGTAGTACCGCTCGCGGTTGTGGGCGACCATACGCTCGAAGCGATAGTTTGCAAACGTACGCAAGGCGTTGCCCAGAACTATGAGCACCAGCAGGAGCATACAGATGGAACCAAAGATAATCCACACCCGCACCGGCCGGGGATATTCGGCCAGTTTGTAGTAGAAAATCAATATGTAATACTTCCAGTAGGCGTACCTACTCAGGGTATAGTATTCCACCTATATGATCTTAAATAATTTCAATAATTACCTTACTTATATAGCCACCACACCCTTTCCCATGCCGGTAAAGGCCTTGGGAAAGGGTACGGGGATAGCTAAACTACCACTCGCAGACGAGGGCGGTGTAGTTTACGGAAGCGTCCTTATACCAGTCGGAATGACTGGCACCATTGGACTCGACCCAGGCTTGGTAGTTGGGATAGGCCACGGCGAAAGGCATCAGCTCCCAGGTGTGACGGGTGAGGACCGGGCACTTGAAGCCCCAAACCATACCGTTGCTTGCACTGTAGAAGGTAGACTGGTCAAAATGAGACGCATTCTCGGACACAATCTTGTCGTATGTGGCTCTGTAACCATTCTTGTAATCAGACTCCTTGACCTTGACATCAAGCGGCGCATAACCTTTAAGACCCACGGCGCCACCTTTGTTCTTCTTCACAATGTAGAAGTTCTGGTTGTTGGTATTCGTCACCGTCTCTATCATGTTGGCCAGGCAAGCGGCCCGTTTTTCGGGACTCATATCAGCACGGGGCTTGATGTAGTACTCCACGGTATAAGTGTACAGACCGCCAGCCACGTTTAAATATCCCGGAACGGTATTGTAAAGCTTATAATCCTGGATTTTCTTAAGCGTCATTCCCCTATTATCTTGATAGAGAGCGTCAAGCCCTTCATCGTACTGGCTTTCATCGGGGGTCTTCCAGTTGTCCCATTGCTTGCGGGCCGGGTTGAACACATGGTCGATAGCATTCCCCTCCCTGTCAATGTACTGGTAAACCTCGTTGCCGGATGTTCTGCCGCCCGTGCTTCTTCCATCTACGGAATTCAGAGCCTGCAGACGGCCGATCTCAAGAGCGGGACGAGATTTTGATTTCTCGTCAGTCCTAAATGGATTTCCCTCCAGAGGGTCATAGTGGAGCGAATTTTCCTGAAGAGTGGTTATAGTCCAGACAGGAAGCTCACCGTGAGTGCCGCTGTCCAGGGTCATACTCTCATCCAGATAATCCACATAATCCGTGTTGAAACCTTCCAGGACCACACCCACGCTGATAGGGTCGTCACCTCCCAGCGCACGCACGTGCATGGTCACTTTCACCTTTTCCCTCCAGCCTTCGGCCGCAAGGGCTTCGTCGGCCACGGTAACGGCATCAATGGCGTAATCCACAACCACGTCGTTGAAGTCGTACATGTAGTCAGGGTCCGGCAGGCTGGGGAAGCGGTCGTCAAACATGACCACACCATAGGAGTGATACGTGGTAAACACGCCGTCCTCAGTAGAGAAGGAAGCGGGTTCCGGCAGTTGGACGGTATCCATATCGGCAGGAGCATAGTCCACGATGATGGTACCATCCTGGCCAACGGTCACGGTTCCGCCATCGCCGATGGAGGTGGTACCGGGCGTGCCACGGTCCACCACGACGGCGTCGGAATCGGCATCGGCGGTGGTGTCACCGGAAGGCTCGAAGTAGGGATTGCTCTTAAGCACGGGATCACCGTTGGGACCCCAACCACCGCAGCCGCAGGAACATCCCCAGGGCATGCAGTTAGGGCAACCGGTACCGCAACTCTCGCAATAGCTGTTTTTGATGGCCGTGACAACATGATCCACAATCTCATAGCAGTCAGTCAGGAAATAGCCTTCACCGGCCACGCCGCCAGCGTAGGCATATTTGTAATGCAGGGTGTGATTCCAGTATTTGTCATAAAACACCACATCCTTGGGATAGGTCGGGGTGTTCTGCCAACCGGTTTCCTCGGAATTAACCCAGGCAAAATTCCATTGAACCTGCACATAACGGGTTTTACCAAACTCGCCGGAGGAAATCTGGTCCAGCGGAAAATCTTCAAGGGCGTAAATCTCGTCTTCTCCCTCTGCCTTGGTGGCTTCGCTCATGGTGTAATATACGCGCTTTACCAAGGCGGGCTTGTCGGCCTGGAACATGAGCCTGACCGTACCGAAGGGCTCCACCTCCTTGCCATCGGTGGGCACTGTTACCGTGGGGGTAACCGGCTGCTCGATGGTCTTGATGGTGCCATCCTGATACACGTATTCAATGTACACCATATCCGTTGCGGCGGGCACGGAAATCTGGGCATAGCTGTAATACCCCGTAGGGAGGGCATCCTCGAAGGGATTCTCTACGGGAATCAGCTCATTGTAGCGTTCCAGGTCCTTGGTGCAGGAACTCATCACAGCCACTGCCGCCACAAGGGAGAACACTATCACTAAACACTTTTTCATAGTTAACGGTTATAATACTAAACTAATCATCTTACTCTGCTTTTTCCACAGGACGGGCAGGCTGGGCCGCCTTACGCAGCATGGTCTCCATGGGAGAAGCCACCTTGTGGAAATCGGCCTCGCTCATTACCTGGCACCGGCCGGTGAACTTGGCGTCCAGTTCCACCTGGAAGCGCTGGAAGTAAAGGTCGCCCTCAACCGTGCAGCCGGTCTTGAGGGAAAGGGTATCTTTCACATAGAAGTTACCGCCCAGCATGGTGCCGTTGAAGTCCAGATAGGTGGCGAAGATATCGCCTTTCACCACGGCCTTCTCTCCCACTACTACGCGGGCTTCGGAGTACAGACGGCCTTCGAAGGCGCCGTCAATACGGATATCGTTAACAGTCGCTATGTCACCGGTAAACTTGGCGCCGGCGGCAATGCGGTTGACATCATTTACGTTTACAGTATTTGCCATAACAGTGTGATTCGTCTTGGTTTCTACATAAGGATGTTTCTCGTCCTCGTTATTCTTTCCCCACAGTGCCATTTTCTACCTTTACTTGTGCCGTGGCAGCGGGCTTTACAGGAGTCTTCTGCTGGGCGATCTGATCAAATTCCTTTTCGTTCAAAACGCGCAGATTGCCATTGATCTTGGCGTCCAAATCCACCTGAAGGCGTTTGAAACGCAGGTCTCCGTCCACAGAGCAACCGGCTTTCAGGGCCAGGGTATCCTGCACATAGAAGGTGCCCTTGGACATGGTTCCGCTGAAGTCTACATTGGTGCAAATCACATCTCCGTTCACTACGGCGCGCTCACCCACCACAAGGCGTCCCTTGGAGTTGATGCGTCCCTCGAACTGACCGTCGATGCGAATGTCGTTGGAGGAAGTGATTTCTCCATTGAATACGGTGCCCGCGGAAATGCGGCTCACCTCGTTCATGTTAACATTGGTATCCATACGTATGTTTTGTTTGTTATTAATTTCTAAACCGTGCCTTTACCGTGGCAATTCTTGTATTTGAGGCCGCTGCCGCAGGGGCAGGGGTCGTTTCGGCCTACCTGCTTGTCCACCTTCACGGGCATGCGGGAGCGCTGCTCGCCATTGGTGGTGAGCTGCGACGGGTCTGTGTGGCGAAGCTGCTGCAGGTTGCGGTTGGGCTGCTGGGCCAGACGGGCCTCGCGGGCGTCGGAGGCGTCCCTGAGCGGGATAAAGGCGCGGAGCAGGAAATTCAGCACGTGCTCGTTCAGGTTCTCCAGCATTTCGGTGAACAGGTTGTAGCTTTCCAGCTTGTACACCACCAGCGGGTCTTTCTGTTCATAAGTGGCATTCTGCACGCTTTGACGGAGGTCGTCCATGTCGCGCAGATGCTGCTTCCAGTAATCGTCGATATAGTACAGGATGATGTTGCGGCTCAGGGCCTTGGCAATTTCCCGGCTCTCGGTCTCGTAGGCTTTCTTGAGGTTCACGCTCAGGGTGAGCTGGCGCTTGCCGTTGGAGATGGGGATGGCGATGTTCTCGTACATGGTGCCCTGCTTCTCATACACCGTCTTGATGACGGGGTTCACGCGCTCCACCATGGTGTTCATGCGGCGGTCGTAAACCTCCTGCATGTGGGCGGTGAGCTTGGCGGCAATCTCCTCGGGCTTGGCATCGGCATAGAATGCCTCGTCGAAGCCCAGGTCCATGGAGAGTTTGCTCATCACGTACTCTTCAAAGGCCTCGAAAGGCATGCCCTCGCTCTGCTGCACCAGGATGTTGGCGGTGTCCTCCATCATGTTCTGGACATCGATCTCGATGCGTTCTCCGGAAAGGGCGTTGCGGCGGCGGGCATACACGGCTTCACGCTGATAGTTCATGACGTCGTCATATTCCAGCGTGCGCTTGCGCCAGCCGAAGTGGTTCTCTTCCACTTTCTTCTGGGCCGTCTCGATGCTCTTGGAAAGCATGCCGCTCACCAGGGCCTCGTCGTCGGCCATACCCAGCTTATCTACCACGCCGGCAATGCGTTCGCTGCCGAACTTGCGCATGAGGTCGTCTTCCAGGGAAATGTAGAAGCAGGAGCTTCCGGGGTCTCCCTGACGGCCGGCGCGGCCACGCAGCTGACGGTCTACACGGCGGGAATCGTGCCGGGTGGTGCCGATGATGGCCAGACCGCCGGCGGCCTTTACCTCAGGGGTAAGCTTGATATCCGTACCACGGCCCGCCATGTTGGTGGCGATGGTCACCTTCCCCTTCTGGCCGGCCTGGGCCACGATCTCTGCCTCACGGGCGTGTTCCTTGGCGTTGAGCACGTTGGCTATGATGCCGCGGATGCGCATCATGCGGGCCAGCAGTTCGGACGTTTCCACATCCGTGGTACCCACCAGCACCGGGCGTCCGGCATTGGAGAGTTCCACCACCTTGTCGATGACGGCGTTGAACTTGGCCTTCTTGGTCTTGTAGATGATATCGTCCTGGTCATCCCTGATGACCGGGCGGTTGGTGGGGATGACCACCACGTCCAGTTTGTAGATGTCCCAGAATTCACCGGCTTCCGTTTCGGCCGTACCGGTCATACCGGCCAGCTTGTGGTACATGCGGAAGTAATTCTGCAGGGTGACAGTGGCGAAGGTTTGCGTGGCGGCTTCCACCTTCACGTTTTCCTTGGCTTCCACGGCCTGGTGCAGACCGTCGCTCCAGCGGCGGCCTTCCATGATACGGCCGGTGCTCTCGTCCACTATCTTCACCTTGTTATCCACTATGACGTAGTCGACGTCCTTGGTGAACATGGCGTACGCCTTCAGGAGCTGGAGAACGGTGTGCACGCGCTCGCTCTTGAGGGAGAAGTCTTCCATGAGGGCATCCTTCTTCTCTGCCTTTTCAGCAGCGGAGAGGGTCTGGTCGTGGGTGATATCGGCAATGGCGCTTCCCATGTCCGGCAGCACGAAGAAGTTGGGGTCGCTTACGCTTCCGGCCAGGGTGTCGTGGCCCTTGTCCGTCATATCCACGGAATTGAGGACCTCGTTGATGACGAAGTAAAGCTCGTCCGTCACCACCGGCATCTCACGCTCGTTGTCCTGCAGGTAGTAGGCCTCGGTCTTCTGCATGAGCTGCTTCATGCCGGGCTCGGACAGGAACTTGATGAGCGGCTGGTATTTGGGCAGACCCTTGTGGCAACGGAACAGCAGCTTGCCGCCCTCGGCCTCGTCGCCGGCGGCGATGAGTTTCTTGGCCTCGTTGAGGGTGGTGTTGATAAGGGCGCGCTGCTTGTTGTACAGGTTTTCCACGTAGGGCCGATACTCCATGAACTGTTCGTCTCCGGACGCCTTTTCCATGGGGCCGGAGATGATGAGCGGGGTACGGGCGTCGTCAATGAGCACGGAGTCTACCTCGTCCACTATGGCGTAGTGATGCTTGCGCTGCACCAGGTCCGTCATGCGGGTGGCCATGTTGTCTCTCAGGTAGTCGAAGCCGAACTCGTTGTTGGTGCCGAAGGTGATGTCGCACTCGTATGCCTTCTTGCGGGCGTCGGAGTTGGGCTGGTGCTTGTCAATGCAGTCTACGGAAAGGCCGTGGAACATGTAGAGCGGGCCCATCCACTCCGAGTCACGCTTGGACAGATAGTCGTTAACGGTAACCACGTGCACGCCTTTGCCGGCCAGGGCGTTCAGGAACACGGGCAGGGTGGCCACCAGGGTCTTACCTTCACCGGTTGCCATTTCTGCGATCTTACCCTGGTGCAGTACGATACCGCCGATGAGCTGGACATCGTAATGGATCATGTCCCAGGTTATCTCGTTACCTCCGGCCAGCCAGTGGTTGTGCCAGACAGCGTCGTCCCCGTCGATTCCCAGGAAATCCTTTCCGGCGGCGGCCAGGTCACGGTCGAACTGGGAAGCCTTTACCCTCAGGCTCTCGTTCTGGGCGAAGCGGCGGGCGGTGGACTTTACTATGGCGAAGGTTTCCGGCAATACTTCCATGAGTACTTTCTCAATGGCCTCGTCCTCTTCCTTCACCAGTTTGTCGCTTTCGGTGGCCAGCTTGACTTTGTCCTCTACGGGGATGTCTTTCTCCAGCTCGGCCTTAATCTCCGCTATGCGGTCTTCGAACGGCTTCTCTACCAGGGCTATCTTCTGGCGGATGGCGGCGCTGCGATCTCGCAGACCGTCGGCCGTAAGGGCGTCAATTTCAGGATAAACGGCCAATACCTTGTCCAGGATTGGCCGGACTTCTTTCATGTCCCGGTCACTTTTGGAGCCAAAGACTTTCTTGAGTATATCAGCTAAAGCCATGTGTGTTCAATGCGTGTTTAATCATGCAAAGATACACACTTTTTCCCACACGCGCAAATATATACGCGCGAAGATTACTTGCCGGACCTGCTGCGACACATTCGGACTTTGGAAAAATCCCGAATAATGCGGCGAAAATACCTGAAGGGCAAGAGACTGCCATATTTGACAGCCTTTACCCATGTAAAGACCATCACAAACAGGAAACGCTCCCAGAGAGGGCGCGAAGGGTCGCACAGCCTCACCAGCGAACCCATGTAGTAATTCCGATAAACCACCTTTTCCAGAGGTTCCTTCCTCTGTGCCCTGTCGTGCACCGCACGAGCGCCCGGAACCACCCCAATTTTAAGGCCGGAAAAGTGCAAACTGTTACACCAGTCATCATCCTGCCCGTACAGCGGGAAAAGCGTCTCTTCAAAAAGGCCGATGCACTTGATCACACTCACCGGCACCAGCCAGTGGGCAGCCATGATAACGTCCACTTCGACCGGAGACCCGCTCGCTTTGTTCGGGGCGACAGGAATGTCATACCGAGGGCCTTTGGCCCGAGTGTATCTCTTTTCAAACTGCTTATCAAGCTGCTGATAGCCGTCCTGATACTGCATGGGAGAAAGCACTCCGTACTCCGGATGCGCCTCGGCGGCCTTTACCAGTTTTTCCAGCGCGCCCTCCTCCAGCCAGGCGTCCTGATTAAGGAGGTAGACATAGTCATAACCCTGCTCCAGGGCATATTCAAAGCCCATATTATTAGGCTTGGAAAATCCTAAATTTTCAGCACTTCTAACCAGCTTTGCCTGGGGAAAATGAGCAGCTACATAATCGGCCGACCCGTCCGCGGAAGCGTTATCCACTACGTAAGCGTCGGCCCATGCGGGAACGGAACTGAGGCAACGCTCCAGCCACCGCATACCGTTGTATGCAACCACTATGACAAGGACACGTTTCATGGCTTGAACTGAATGAATATCTCTTTGGGCGTTTTACTGGAAAACACGGTTTTCATGACGTTTTGGGCCGTAGTTTTCATTACCACATTGCGCTGGGAACGCGGCAGGAACAGGTACTTGACAACTCGGGCCGCTTCAAAGCACCAGATGAAGCATTTGAGCCAGCCCGGTTCCCCATAGAAGAGCATGGAACCCCGTACGCGGGCAGGCTTGATGGCCTGCTCCATGGCCGACACAGACCCTCCGGCCAGGTGGGTGATGGGAATGTCGGCATCGGCCCAGACCGTATAACCGGCAGCGTTCAGGGCATGCCCCAGAGCTATGTCTTCCGGGGTGAAGAAGAAGCGTTCGTCAAACCAGCCTAAACTTTTAAACACCTCTGTCTTAATGAGAAAACAGGCGCCGTTAAGGGTGTAGGTCTGGAAGAGACCGGCCCGTTTGTTCCAGCGGGAAGGACGGGTTTCGTCTACCCGGTGAAGATAATGCTTTGCGTAGCGCCAGGCGCTCCACGGCCCCCTGCCGCAGGTTTGCAGGCTGCCGTCGGCCAATACAATGCGGGGCGACACCACGGCGGCATTGTCCGGCAGCCTTTTCATGTCCTCCACCAGACGGTCTATCACCGGCGCCTTCTGAACCGTATCGTCATTCACCACAAAGCAATATCGGCCCCTGGCCATCTTCAAAGCCAGGTTATTGTTCTCGGAGAAGCCCCGGGGTTCTGTGCTTTCCACCACCTTTACCCAAGGGTATTTCTCCTTGAGCTCCAGCAAATTGGCGGGGCTGAACAGATACGCGACCACCCAGCATTCAGAGGCCACGGTATTCTGCGCCCTTATACTGTCCAGACAAGGAAACAGGATATCCGGACGGTTCATGCAAACTATGATGATACTTACTTCAGGCATAAAAGCAGAATGGCTTTGCGCCATGCAAGGCGGAGGTTATATCGGATATTTGCCCAGTTCAGTTTGCCTGGGGTGTTTTCCTGCCCCGTTAAAGGGTGAAGTTCGTAGTGGACGCAAGAGACATTCCTCACATCACTTCCCTCCGGGAAAACGAGTTCCAAGCGGACATCTCGCTGCCAAAGGACAGGTGTTAGACTCAACTGATCGCGGGGGCAGGAGGCGGAAAGCGCTGCCCACCAGGATTCGTCAATGGCCACGACGGCCGGATCCAGGTGTCGACGCACAAGGATGCCTGTTTCATAAAGGCCCCAATGACGGGGCATACTTATGGATTCCAGATACTTATGATGTCGAAGGGCAGCTCGGGTAGAAAGCTTGTCTTTAAGGTAGCAGTAGCGTAGCTCATCCCAGACGCAGTCCCTCTGGGGATGCGGAAGCGCAGAGAAAACGCCGGCGCGGCCATGCTCCTGAACTATCTGATAGAACGCCTCTTCCGTAATGCAGAGGTTGGCATCCATAAAAACGCTCAGGTCGAAATCGGGAAGGAGCACATGGGGATGGAGTTTTGCCCAGCGGGCGCGAAAAAGCGGCGTGCCGCTATAAGGGATGGTGCGAAGCTGCCAAATACCTTCGCGGCCCTCATGGTCTGTGAAGCAGATATAGTCGAACGACGGGTCCAGCACCTGCGGCTGTACCAGATGGTCGTATGCGCCTGTGAGGACCGTATAAATGACCCGCTTCATATCATGCAAAATTAACACTCTTTCTGAAGCCGCAGCCTGGAAAGGACAAACGCCTTCTCCCCGGGCGTGAGGCCGAACAGCCAGATAAAGCCCCCCATGGCAAGGGCCGACAGGGCAGCCATCACAAAGAAACGCCACCAGGCCTCGGGAATCACGAAGGTTAAAGCCGCAATGATGATGAGCGTAAGAACACCTGGGATAACGGCAGGGACAATAGCCTGTTTCAAGTACTCCTTGACGGGAAGGCCGGTATCCTGATGGGCTATCCGCAGCATGACCACGGATTTGAGCAGATAACAGCCGATGAAAGCCAGGTAGCCCGTATAGGCCGGTGCGCCCAACCTGTAGGCCACGAAGGTAATGGCAAAGGCCATCACTGCCGTAAGGCTGGTGTATAGGTAATAGCGCCGGATGTGTCCGTTGGCCTGCTCCAGCACGTTAAGCGTACCCGGCGTAAAATCAATCACAAAGCACAGCAGTGTAAGGGTAGTAAACAGTTCCGCTTCCGGCGGGATGTCTCCCAGCCAGAGCCTCAACAGGGGGCCGGAATCTGTGAGGAAAGGCAGAAACAGCATCCAGAGAATCCAGAAATAGTATTTGGAGCCCTTGTATACCAGTTCGAAGGCATAATCTTTATTCCCGCCCACATAAGCCTTGGTGAGAGCCGGATTAAGCGCCAGGGCAATGTTGGTGGCAAACTGACGCACAATCTGTTCCACCTTGTCGGCTATGCCTCTGGCCGCATTGATCTGCACGCCGAATACATTCATGAGCTGGTTGATACCCTGCGTATTGAGCATGTATGCTCCGGAGCCCACGAAATTCCAGCCGGCAAAGGCTCCCATTTCCCGCACCAGGCGCTTGTCGGCCCGGAATGGAAGATGGGTTTCGGGGAACTTGACGGAAGAATAGAGGGCGTAGGCGCCGCGGGCTATGAACGCCACGGCCACCAGCAGCCAGGCGTAGGTAATGAGCTTGTCGGCCGGCGAAAGCCATACGCCGAGGGCCACCAACAGCTTCAGGATGGCTTCCAGGATGGAAATCCACGCATAGGCCCCCATGTGCTCGTGCGCATTGATGACGGCCGTATACGGAATGCTCAGCAAATTGACTACCAGTATGATAAGGGATGTCTGAAGCACCACGTCGGCCGCATCCATACGTCCCGCGGGAATAATCAGCTTGTTGTGAAGGTACCAGACGCCGGCGGTTTCTGTAAGGATAATCAGCAGAATGCAGAAGCCCACCATTACCAGCAGGCTGGTACCGAAGGCCTTTTTCAGGTTCTGCGGGTTGCCCTCCCCCAGTCCTACGGTAATGAAACGGCTTATGGCCGACGACACCGTGTTCATCACCAGCATGGCCATGGTGACCACGCCGCCCACCACGCTGTATACGCCGTAATCGTCAATGCCCAGCGCCCGGAGAATGATACGGTACGTAATGAGGCCGATAATCATCATCACCCCCATCCGGAAATACAGAAGGACCGTGTTGCGTGCGATCCTCCGGGAGTTCTCCGATATGCCGGGCGAAGACATTTTTGGGCATCAAATTCATGCAAATTTAATATTTTTTTCCTATATTTATTGCTCCAAACTGTTAACCAATAACCAACCATATGATTAAGTCACATCCCAAGATTGGCATCCGTCCCACTATTGACGGTCGTATGAACGGCGTACGTGAATCGCTGGAAGACCAGACCATGGGCATGGCCCAGGCTGTAGCCAAACTTATCAGTCAGAAACTGCGCTATGAAGACGGCGCTCCCGTGGAGTGCGTCATAGCCGATTCCACCATCGGCCGCGTGGCAGAAACCGCCGCCTGCGCAGAGAAATTCGCCCGCGAGGGCGTAGCCGTCACCATCACGGTAACCCCCTGCTGGTGCTACGGTTCCGAAACCATGGACATGGACCCGCACACCATCAAGGCCGTGTGGGGCTTCAACGGCACGGAACGCCCTGGCGCCGTATATCTGGCCGCCGTACTGGCCGCCCACGCCCAGAAGGGCCTTCCCGCCTTCGGCATCTACGGACA
This sequence comes from Bacteroidales bacterium, assembly GCA_017617475.1. The sequence goes on along the minus strand of JAFZWC010000034.1, from coordinate 6,118 downwards.
CGACGTCCAGGACGCCGACAATCAGGTAATTCCGGCCGATGTTGAGGAAAAGATCCTCCGCTTCGCCAAGTGCGCCGTAGCCGCCGCCAGCCTCCGTGGCAAGTCCTATCTTTCCATCGGTGCCGTCTGTATGGGTATCGCCGGTTCCATCGTGAACCCGGACTTCTTCGAAGACTACCTGGGCATGCGCTGCGAAGGCATTGACGAGGTGGAGATTATCCGCCGAATGGAACGTGGCATCTATGACCACGAGGAGTTTGAAAAGGCACTCGCCTGGGCCAAGAAGAACTGCAAGGAGTACGAAGATATCTGCAACCGTCCGGACCTCAAGAAAACCCGCGAGGAAAAGGACAAGGACTGGGAGTTCACCGTAAAGATGGCCATCATCATCCGGGATCTCCTGCAGGGCAATCCCAAGCTCAAGGAAATGGGCTTTGGCGAGGAATCCCTGGGCCATAACGCCATCCTGGGCGGCTTCCAGGGCCAGCGCCAGTGGACAGACTTCTACCCCAACGGAGACTTTGCCGAGGCCATCCTCAACTCTTCCTTCGACTGGAACGGCATCCGCAAGCCCTTCGTCCTTGCCACTGAGAATGACAGCCTCAACGGCGTAGCCATGCTCCTGGGCCACATGGTATCCCAGACGGCCGCCATCTTTGCCGACGTGCGCACGTACTGGAGCCCCGAGGCCGTAGAGCGTGTAACCGGCGAAAAGCTGCAGGGCAAGGCCGCAAACGGCATCATCCACCTCATCAACTCCGGCGCCGCCACCCTGGACGGCTGCGGCCGGTGCACCAAGGACGGCCAGCCCGCCATGAAGCCCTTCTGGGAAATCTCCGAAAAAGAGGCCCAGGACTGCCTGGACAACACCGTCTGGGTCCCGGCCAACCGCGAGTACTTCCGCGGCGGCGGCTTCTCCTCCAAGTTCCTGTCCAAGGGCGGCATGCCTTGCACCATGATCCGCATGAACATCGTCAAGAACCTCGGCCCCGTACTGCAACTGGCCGAAGGCTGGACGGTGGACGTAAGCGAAAAGCAGTTCAAGATTCTGGACGAACGCACGGACAAGGGCTGGCCCACCACCTGGTTCGCCCCGCGCCTGGACGCCACCAAGGCCCCGTTCAAAGACGTGTACAGCGTCATGAACAACTGGGGCGCCAACCACGGTGCCATAGTCTACGGCCACGTAGGAGCCGACCTTATAACCCTCTGCTCCATGCTCCGCATCCCCGTATGCATGCACAACGTCCCCGAAGACAACATCTTCCGTCCCTCCACCTGGCGTGCCTTCGGCATGGACCCCGAAGGAGCTGATTACCGCGCCTGCCAGGCCTACGGACCGTTATTCAAAAAATAAAAGATCCGGTGTATACCCTCCGGGAACCCCTCCGCTTCGCTACGGCCCTCCCTACTGGTTAAGTGGATGGTCGGCAAGTAAACTTGCCACCCTCCCCTCAACCACGGGCCCCTCCCTCTAATAGCCGAGGGTGGCTAAGGTTCCCGGAGGGTATACACCGGATTAAGACTTAAGGATATGAGTAACAAACAGAGTATCTTCAAGTATGAGGGGGTGAATTATATCATTCCTTTCATTCTGATTACGGCATGCTTTGCGCTGTGGGGGTTTGCCAACGATGTGACCAATCCCATGGTGAAGGCGTTTTCCAAGATCTTCCGCATGAGCGTGACGGAAGGGGCCCTTACACAGGTGGCGTTTTACGGCGGTTACTTTGCCATGGCGCTGCCGGCGGCCATGTTCATCCGCCGGTTCACCTATAAGAAGGGTATCCTCATGGGACTGGGGCTGTATGCTACAGGCGCGTTCCTGTTCATTGCGGCCCGCTCCACGGGCACTTACTGGCCCTTCCTGGTGGCGTACTTCATCCTCACCTGCGGCCTCAGTTTCCTGGAAACCAGCGCCAACCCGTACATCCTGGCCATGGGTTCGCCGGAGACGGCCACGCGCCGCCTCAACTTTGCCCAGTCGTTCAATCCCATCGGCTCGCTGTGCGGCATGTTCGTGGCCATGAACTTTATCCAGGCACGCCTGAATCCCCTCAGTTCGGCCGAACGGGCCACCCTCCCCCAGGCCGAATTCGAGGCCGTCCGGCAGAGTGACCTGGGCATCCTCATCAAGCCCTACGTTATCATCGGCCTTGTGATTCTGGTCATGTTCTTCCTTATTCTGCTGGTGCGCATGCCCCATGTGAAAGAAGAGAACAAGGGCAGCATCCGGGAGACCCTCAGGGACCTCGTCGGCAAAAAACGCTATCGCGAGGGCGTTCTAGCCCAGTTCTTCTACGTGGGCGTACAGATCATGTGCTGGACCTTCATCATCCAGTACGGTACGCGCATCTTCATGGAACGGGGCATGAGCGAGATTGATGCCGAGGTCCTGAGCCAGCGCTACAACATAGCCGCCATGATCATCTTCTGCTGCAGCCGTTTCATCTGCACCTGGCTCATGAAGTACCTGCAGCCGGGCAAGATGCTGCACATCTTCGCCCTGGCGGGCATTGCGTGCACCCTGGGCGTGATCTTCCTGCAGGGTATTGCCGGTCTTTATTGCCTTGTGGCCGTAAGCGCCTGCATGTCCCTCATGTTCCCCACCATCTACGGCATTGCGCTGGAAGGTCTGGGAGAAGACGCCAAATTCGGCGCCGCCGGCCTCATCATGGCCATTCTGGGCGGCTCCGTGCTGCCTCCTGTCCAGGCCATGATCATTGACCGCGGAACCCTAATGGGAATGCCCGCGGTGAACGTGTCGTTTGTGCTGCCGATGATTTGCTTCGTGGTAATCGCCATCTACGGTTACCGCGTGTTCAAGAAGATTATTTAGCCCCTCCCGCCCCGTGGAGGGAAGTAATTAGCTCACAGCACTTTAGCACAATTCCCCTAGGAGGTTTTTCCTAGGGGAATTGTTGTATTATATTCTTTCACAGGCATTTGTCCCCACGCAGAATAAAACACCTTTGCAAATTGTTCACTAATTAGTTAATTTTGTAGCATGAAAGACAACAATAAAACGAAACTTATCCCTATCGAAGACCTTATTACCGAGGACTTTGGGATAGTTGGTTCTCCGGAAAGAGAACAGTTCGAGATGGAGTGTGATGCCTTTATCATTGGTGAGCAGTTGAAGATTGAACGCCAGAAAGCCGGGCTGACACAAGAACAGCTGGCCGAAAAGGTGGGCACTAAGAAGAGCTTCATCTCTAGAGTTGAAAGGGGACACACCGATATCCAACTCACCACGCTGGTAAAGCTTTTCCATGGACTGGGCCGCCAGGTTAGCGTAAGGGTGATATGATTCTTGCCCATGACTGAGAAAAAGTGTATCTTAGCAGCATGAATCAGAAATCCATCCTCAGCAGAAGCCTTCTGGTGCTTCTTTTTGCCGTCCTTCTCCCGCTGGCTGCACGTGCCCAGGGGCCTTTCTCTCAGTATGTGAAAGAGGCCGGCAGCGCGCCGTTTATTGTAGTGGACAAGCCCACCCTCAAGCTCACCCTGGTGGATGCCGAGGGCAACATTATCAAACAGTACGGCATGGCCTGCTCCAAGGTTTACGGTCCCAAGAAGGTGAGAGGAGACAACAAGACCCCGGAAGGCAAGTTCAAGATTAACGAGCTGCTGTATGCCAAGGGAATTCCGCACGATTTCGGTGACGGGAAAGGCCCCATCAAGGATGCCTACGGTCCCTGGTTCCTGCGTCTGGACGTGCCCGGTTTCCGAGATATCGGCATCCACGGCACCCCGTTCCCGGAAAGCATAGGCTCCCGCGCCACGGAAGGCTGCATCCGCCTCAATAATGAGGACATAGTGGACCTGAAAAACAGAGTCAAACTAGGTACAGTAGTAATAATAACTCCCGACCCTGTAGATTCCTACTAATCAATATAGAAAGAGGCATAGCCTCCGGAAACCTTAGCCACCCTCGGCTATTAGAGGGAGGGGCCCGCTGGCAAAGCCAGTGGGAGGGCCGTAGCGAAGCGGAGGGGTTTCCGGAGGCTATGCCTCTTCTTATTTGATGATGCCTTCTTCTTTGAAGACCTTGGTGAGGGCCTCCACGGCTCTGTCTACTTGCTCGCGGGTGTGGGTGGCCATGAGGGAGAAGCGGATGAGGGTATCCTGCGGGGCGCATGCCGGCGGGATTACGGAATTGATGAACACGCCCTCGTCAAAGGCACGTTTGGTGACGATGAAGGTCTTCTCCAGATCACGTACGTAGAGCGGGATGATGGGGCTCTCCGTCTCGCCAATCTCGAAACCGGCTTCCTTGAAGCGGCGCAGGGCGTAATTGGTAACATCCCACAGGTGGGTGATGCGCTCCGGTTCCTTCTGGATAATGTGCAGAGCCTCCAGGGCGCTGGCGGTGGCGGCGGGCGTGTCGGAAGCCTGGAAGATATAGGTGCGGGCGGTGTGGCGCAGCCAGTTGATGATAACGGGATCGGCCGCTATGAAACCGCCGATGGCGGCCAGGCTCTTGGAGAAAGTTCCCATGATGAGATCAATCTCGTCCGTTAGGCCGAAGTGGTTGCAGACGCCGCGGCCCTGCTTGCCGAAGACACCCAGGCCATGGGCCTCGTCCACCATGATGCAGACATTGTCGTATTTGTGCTTGAGCTCTACGATTTCCGGGAGCTTGGCCAGGTCTCCTTCCATGGAGAATACGCCGTCTACCACTATGAGCTTAACGGCATTCTTGGGGCAGCGGCGGAGGCAGCGCTCCAGGTCTTTCATGTCGTTGTGCTTGTAGTGCAGGCTCTTGGCGAAGGAGAGGCGGCGGCCATCCACTATGGAGGCGTGGTCGCGGTCGTCGCAGATGATGAAATCGTCCTTGGTGAGGAGCTGGGGGATGACGCCGCTGTTCACGGTGAAACCGGTGCTGAACACCAGGGCTTCTTCCTTGCCCACAAATGCGGCCAGTTCCTTCTCCAACTGGACGTGAATGTCCAGCGTACCGTTCAGAAAACGCGAACCGGCGCAGCCGGAGCCGTATTTCTTAAGGGCCTCGATGCCGGCGTTGATGACACGCTCGTCACCGGTGAGGCCGGTGTAAGCGTTGGAACCGAACATCATGATCTTGTGACCGTCCATGGTCACTTCTGTTCCCTGTTTACTGGTTATCTGGCGGAAATAAGGGTAGATACCCTTTTCCATCATTTTCTGGGGGAGGTCATATTTGGCCAGCCTGGCGTGTAAAAGTCCCATTAGGCTTATGTTTTTATCTCTTTAATCATGCAAAATTACGAAAAATATTTTTAAGCCCGCATATATGGGGATTTTTTCGTACCTTTGAGCCTTAATTTAGAATATTGTAAAGACAAGAATATGGAAGAGCGTAAACTCAATTTCTTAGAGGAAATCATCGAAAAGGATTTGGCCGAAGGTAAAGTGGACAGCATCATGACCCGCTTCCCTCCGGAGCCCAACGGCTACCTGCACCTGGGCCACGCCAAGAGCATCTGCCTCAACTTCGGCCTGGCACAGAAATACGGTGGCAAGACCAACCTCCGCTACGATGACACCAACCCCACCAAGGAAGACACAGAATATGTGGATTCCATCAAGGAAGACATCCAGTGGCTGGGCTTCCAGTGGGACAAGGAGCTCTACGCCTCCGATTATTTCGACCAGCTCTACGAGTGGGCCGAAGACCTCATCAAGCGCGGCCTGGCATATGTGGACGACCAGACCCAGGACCAGATTCGCGAGAACCGCGGCACCGTTGACAAGCCCGGCACCCCCAGCCCCTGGAGGGACCGTTCCGTGGAAGAGAACCTCAAGCTCTTCCGGGAAATGAAGGCCGGCAAGTATGCCGAAGGAGAGAAAGTGCTGCGTGCCAAGATTGACATGGCCCACCCCAACATGATGTTCCGCGACCCTCTGCTGTACCGCATCAAGTTCGCCCATCATCACCGCACCGGGGACAAGTGGTGCATCTACCCCATGTACGACTACACCCACGGCCAGTGCGATTCCATCGAACACATCACGCACTCCATCTGCACGCTGGAGTTTGACGTGCACCGCCCGCTGTACGACTGGTTCATCCAGACGCTGGGCATCTATCCTTCCCATCAGTATGAGTTCGCGCGCCTGAACCTCACGTATACTT
>JAFZWC010000033.1 GCA_017617475.1 Bacteroidales bacterium | reverse complement strand
TACAGCAACAAGGTTTGCGAAATGGCTAAGGTTATCACCAAGTAATTTCGGAAATCCCGCAAACGAAAGCCGACTCCTTTTGGGGTCGGTTTTTTTGTGCCCGGGCGGATGTGAATTTGCGTAAAAAAGCCGTTTAGTGTTGCGAAAAATCGGCCCCTCATGGCGCTCTGTGGCCGAAAATGCAGTTAAACGTTTATTTATCCGTTAAACGGATAATTCTTGCGTTCTTTGCAAAAAATGAATGCTTATGCAAACCTTATTGAACATTGCTTTGCAGGACGACAACACCCTGCTGGTGACCAGCGACGTTTTCCAGCTGGAAACCAAGGACGAGAACACCCTGGTGAACTGGGCCCGGAAACACACCCGTGTCCAGGACTACACCAGTCTTCACCCGGTGCTTCTGGATTACCTTATCCAATGGAGGCGGGACAAGGCCCGGGAAATGGGCCTGTCGGCCTTTGTCATTCTCACCAACAAGACGCTGTGGGCCATTTCGGACGCGGCACCCACATCGGGCGCGGCGCTTCTGGACATGCCGGGAATGGGCCCCGGCCGCCTGGACAGCTATGGGGAAGAGATTCTGGCGCTGGTGCAACAGGCTTTGGCCGAAGAAGGAAACCTCAGCCCTTCAGAGACCGGATAATGGCGCGGGCCACGGCGGCGGAAGCTCCGGCGCCGCCCAGCAGCTGCCGGATTTCGGCGTAATCGGCCTGCATCTTTTGCCGATAAGGAACGTCGTCTACCAGGCGGGTAAGCTCGGGCAGGAGATTCTGGGCCTTGAAGTTTTCCAGAATGATTTCCTGGAAGGCCATGCGGTTCAGGATGAGGTTGCCCAGCGAGATGTAGGGAACTTTCACCACCCGGCGGGCCATGGCGGTGGTGGCGCCCAGCATACGGTAACCCACTACCTGGGGAGTGCCGATGAGGGCGGCTTCCAGCGAGGCGGTGCCGGAGTTGATGACGGCCGCCTGCGCGTGGCGTATGGCACCGTACGTTTCTCCGAAGACCACCTTCACAAAGTCCCTTGCTCCTATGAAGCGGGCGTAGTCCTGGAGGGTGCGGGAAGGCGCAGCGGCCACCACGAAAAGGTCTGAGGGCCGGGCGGCATGCCAGGCATCGGCCAACTGCATGAAAACGGGCATCATGGAATTGATTTCCATGCTGCGGGAGCCGGCCAGAAGGGCAATCCAGGGCTGATCCGGCAGGCCGGTGCGGGCCAGGAAATCCTGGCGGGACTCGCTGAGGGCGGGGCTGGAGGCAATAGCATCTACCAGCGGGTTGCCGGCGTACTCGTAAGGAACGCCGTGCTTTTGGAAGTATTCCTTCTCGAAGGGAAAAACGATGAACAATTTGTCTACCCAGGCCTTGAGCTTGCGGTTTCTGCCTTCGCGGGAGGCCCACACCTTGGGCGCTATATAATAGTAGACTTTAAAGCCTGCGCCATGGGCGAATTCGGCTATCTTGAAGTTGAAGCCGGGGTAGTCTATGAGAATGACCACGTCCGGATTCCAGGCGGCGATGTCCTTTTTGCACCGGCCTATCCGGTTAAGCAGCTGGGGGGCTTTGCGAAGGACTTCGAACAGGCCCATGACGGCGCCGGCGCGGTAGTCTTCCACCAGACCTTCCCCGGTTTCGTGCTCCCGGTAAACCGCATCCATGAGCGGGCCGCCCCAGAATCGTATGCGGGCTTCGGGGTCCTCTTGGTAGAGACCCTTCATCAGGTTGCTGCCGTGCAGGTCGCCGGAAGCCTCGCCCACTACGATATAGTATTTCATAGGATGCTTTGCAGCCGGTTAAACTCCTGGATATCGGTCATTTGTGCGTTGAAAGGCACTATGGTAATCCAGCCTTGTTCCAGGAGGAGATGGTCGGCGGTGTCGGAGTCCGGATCGTCGTTCACGAAGGTGCCGCGCATGAACACGGCCTTCTCTCCGTCTTCCAGGTTCACGCGGTAGTGCTGCCACAGGAAGGAATCGTTCAGGACGCCCAGGCTGCTTTCGTCCCAAGGCTCGAATTCCTTGACCCAGTGGCCGCCGCCCTGGCGGGCTACCTTGATGCCCTTGATCTCCTCCAGCGGCATAGCCGGGAAGTTGATGTTATAGTAAAGACCCGGATGGTCCTGGGGCCAGTTCTCGATGAGCTTTTTCATAATACCGGGGAGGAGGGCCTCCACGGCGGAGAAATCGGCGTCGGGCCTGAAATCGCACAGGGACACGCCAATGGCTTTGCAACCGTTGATGACGGCTTCTTCCGCTGCGCCCAGCGTGCCGCTGTAATTGGCGGCCGTAGAGGCGTTGGTGCCATGGTTGATGCCGGCCACCACCAGGTCAGGGTCCCGGTTCTCGTATTTGAACTCCAGGCCGAATTTGACGCAGGAGGCCGGCGTGGCGTCCAGGTAAGTCCATCGGCCCGGGCCTTCTTCCGGAAGGTCTTTGTAGGCCAACTGCTTCACGCCCAGCGAAACGGCCATGGATGTGGCGCTCTGGTGGAACTTGGGGGCCACAACCGTCACGTCCCCGAACTGGGACATCACGCGGGCCAGCACATGGATTCCGGCGGCCTTGTATCCGTCGTCGTTACAAACCAAAATCTTCATAATACAAATATACGGAATTTTGCTTAAATTTGTAGGAAATCACTGGCCATATGAAACACTATACTATTTCCGTTCTGCTAAGTTTTTTAGCCTTCTCCTGCACCAGCCCGGCCCAGGAAGGGAACATCTCCATCCCCGTTGTAAACAAGGTACTGCTCTCTCCCGCAGAGGTTTCCCAATACCAGGCCGAACTTTTGGAACAGTGGAAAGATTCCATCCGCATAGCTACCCAGGAAGAATTCGACAACCAGGTGCTGAGCATAGACTACAACGATATGAAAGTCTGGTGGGCGGTCTATGGAGAAAAACCGGAAGACGGCCGCTCCCTGTACATCTCCCTGCATGGCGGCGGCGGTGCTCCGCCCGCAATGAACGACCAGCAGTGGGAGAATCAGAAGAAGCTCTATAAACCGGAAGAAGGTGTATACCTGGCCCCCCGCGCCATAACCAATACCTGGGACCTGCATTTCGTGGCCCAGGCCGATGTGTTCTACGAGCGCATCATTGAAATGATGGTAGCCCATGAGGACGTGAATCCCAACAAGGTGTATATCATGGGGTATTCTGCCGGCGGCGACGGCGTCTGGCGCCTGGCTCCCCGCATGGCAGACCACTGGGCCGCCGCTTCCATGATGGCCGGTCACCCCGGAGACGTGCGGCTGGAAGGCCTCCGCAACACCCCTTTCATGATCTGGTGCGGCGGTAACGATTCGGCCTACAACCGCAATGTGGAATGCGAGAACCGCATCAAGGAAATGGACGCCTTGCAGGCCGATGATCCCGAAGGATACGTCCACGAAGGCCATATCGTGGCCGGCAAGGGCCACTGGATGGACCGTGAAGATGCCGCCGCCGTTCCGTGGATGGCCAAATACACCCGCAACCCTTATCCCGAAAAGGTGGTCTGGGTGCAGGGAGACGTTATGAAGGAATCCTTCTACTGGCTGGGCATTCCGCTTACGGAGGCTGCCAAGGGCTCCAAGGTCATTGCCAGACTGGACCGCAAAGAGAATCTGGTAGAACTGGAATGGTGCGACTACACCCACATAACGGTGTACCTGAACGACAATATGCTGGACCTGGACAAGCCCGTGAAGATCCGCTTTGCCGGCCGCGAGCTCTTCAACGGCAAGGTGGAGCGCAATGCCAACACCATGCGCAAGAACCTCCTGGCCCGCGAGGACCCGTCCTACGCCTTCCCCGCCCAGGTCACGGTTCCTACTGCCTTATAATAATAGCAGGCTCTTGGCCTGCTATTATTTTGTGGAGTATAGGGGAGTCGAACCCCTGACCTATAGATTGCGAACCTATCGCTCTAGCCAACTGAGCTAATACCCCAAAAGGACTGCAAAAATACGGGATTTCCTGCAAAGTTGCAAGCAATCCCGTATCTTTTTAAGATTCCCGGTCAAGCCGGGAATGACGGTCTGTCATGGCCGACTCCGATCGGCCATCTAATTGACGAATTGTTCTTTGAGCTTTTCGATCTTGGCGGGAGCGTCGTCGCCTTTGGCGCCGAAGTAGAACTTGATCTTGGGCTCGGTGCCGGAAGGGCGCACGGAAACTACGTCGCCGGCCTGGTTGAAGAACTGGAGCACGTTGCTCTTGGGCAGGCCCGTCTCTTCGGGTTTGTTGTAGTCAATTACCTTGGCCAGGGGGCTGCCGGCAATCTGGGCGGGCGGCGTGGCGCGGTAATCGGCCATGATCTTCTGGATTTCCTCGGCGCCGGATTTGCCCTTGCGCACGATGTACACCATCTTTTCTACGTACAGGCCGTATTCCTTGTACACTTTCTGGAGCAGCTGCCACAGGGTCATGCCCTGCTCGGCGGCCCAGGCGGCGCATTCGGCCACCATGCAGCCGGCCACCTGCGCGCACTTGTCACGGACGAATTCGCCCAGGTTGAAGCCGTAGCTTTCCTCGCCGCCGCAGATAAATACGCCCTTGCCCTCGTTGCGCTTCACCACCTCGGCAATGTACTTGAAGCCGGTGAGCACGTTGTAGCACTTGACGCCGAAGCTTTCGCAGATGGCGGCGATGAGCTCGGAGGTGACTATTGTCTTGACCACGTAACCTTTGCCGTCGGCCAGCTTGCCCAGCTCTTTCCAGCGGGTGAGAATATAATAGGTGAGGAAGCTCCAGGTCTGGTTGCCGGTGAGCTGCACCATCTTGCCTTCGTCGTTTCTTACGGCTATGCCCAGGCGGTCGGCGTCAGGGTCGGTGGCCAGCACCAGGTCGGCGCCGGTTTCATCGGCCTTGGCCAGAGCCATGGCCATGGCGGCGGGCTCTTCCGGGTTGGGGGAGACTACGGTGGGGAAGTTGCCGTCGTTCACGTCCTGCTCGGGCACGTGGATGATGTTTCTGAAGCCGATACGGTTCAGCGCCTCGGGCATGAGTTTGACGCCGCAGCCGTGCAGCGGGGTGTAGACTATCTTCATGTCCGCGTGCTTCTTCACGGCCTCGGGGGTGAGGGTGAGGGAGGTGATGTCCCGGAGGTAGCACTCGTCCATCTCGCGGCCCATCATTTCGATGGGGGCCTTGGCCTCGCCGGGGACGGGGTTGAAGCGGACGTCTGCCGGGTCTTCAATCTTGGCGACTTCGGCCACGATATCCTTGTCTACGGGCGCGGTGATTTGGCCGCCGTCCTCCCAGAAGACTTTGTAGCCGTTGTATTCCTTGGGGTTGTGGCTGGCCGTGACCATGATGCCGGCGGTGGCCTTCTTTACGCGGATGCTGTAGCTGAGTTCCGGAGTGGGACGAAGGCCCTCGAAGAGGTACACCTTGATGCCGTTGTTGCTAAGGACGTCTGCCGATATCTGGGCGAAGAGTTCCGAGTTGTTGCGGGCGTCGTAGCTTATGCAGACGCTCTTTTCGCCTTTGACGTGTGCCTTGATGTAGTTGGCCAGGCCCTGTGTGGCCATGCCCACCGTATATTTGTTCATGCGGTTTGTGCCCACGCCCATGGTGCCGCGAAGGCCGCCGGTGCCGAACTCCAGGTTGCGGTAGAAGGCGTCTTCCAGCCCTACGGGGTCCGTTTCCATGAGGTGCTTGACTTCGGCCTTGGTCTGCTCATCGAAGTTGCCGGTGAGCCAGCTTTGTGCTACTTCTTTGTAGGATTTCATGGTATCAGTAGTTTTAGTGTTTGTTTGCATCATTGCAGGCAGCTGTTGCCCTGAAGATCGCCTTCGCTTCGCTTCGGCCCCCAAAAAGGTTTTCCCCCTCTAATAGACAATACCTCCTACAAATATAAAGAAATATCCGTACTTTTGCAATGCTATATGGAGTTTGCCCAATTCATATTGGCCCACGAGGGGGAGGACCCGGCGCAGTTGGCGCTGGCCAGGGGACGGTTTGGGGCCGAGGTCGATGACTTCGACCTGGCGCTCACCACACTGGAGGTGCGGCGGAAGCTCCGGGACAAGGTGCCGGAGTGGTATGCCGTGCCCTCGCTGCGCTTTCCGCTCCGCGTGTCGGGCGAGCAGTGCTCCTCCACCGCCACCGCCCGCTACAAGGCCGCCGTGCTGCGCGGGGGGCGGATTGCGGATTTGACCGGAGGGCTTGGGGTGGACAGCTGGGCGTTCGCGCAGGTGTTCGGGGAGGTGCTGTACAACGAGATGCGCCCGGAACTGGCCGATGCCGCTGCCCGCAACTTCGCGGCGCTGGGGGTGACCAACATAAAGGTAAAGAATTATGCACTTGTTTCAGGAGATTCTCTCGGCTCTGATGAGCCTCGGAATGACAAAGGGATGTCCGATCCTGCGTCATGCCCGGCTCCGACCGGGCATCCCCTCATCCCGGGCTCTGACCCGGGATCTCCCGCGGCGAGTGTATCTCAAATCCTGGGCTGTTTCCGCCCGGACGTTATCTTTCTGGATCCGGCACGGCGGGGGGCCGACGGGCGGAAGGTCTTCCGCCTGGAAGACTGCCAGCCCGACGTGCTGCAACTCCTCCCGGAACTGCTGGCCGCCTGCCCGAAGCTCCTTCTGAAGCTGAGCCCTATGGCCGATATTACACTGGTTTGCAAACAGTTAGGCTGCGTGAAAGAAGTGCATGTGGTAGCGGCCGACGGCGAGTGCAAGGAACTGTTGCTGGTCCTGGAAAAGGGGTGGCAGGGCGACCACACACTCACCATAGTGGAAGACGGAGCCGTGATGAAGATTCCTGGAGATATGGGTGGCATCCCCCAATCGTCGCTTCGCGACCCCTCCCATCCTTGCGGATGGGCCCCTCCCTCTTACGTGGCCGAGGGTGGCCACGGATTGGGGGACGCCACCCATATCTCAGAAACCTACCTCTTTGAACCGGGAAAGGCGCTCCTTAAGGCCGCGGCGTTTGAGCTGCCTTGCCGGTACGGGCTCACCAAGCTGGGCCAGCATACGCACTTGTACACGGGAACGGAAGTGCCTGAGGTACTGAGGCCTTTCGGCAAGTGCTACCGGATCCTGGAATCGGCCCCGCTGGACAAGCGGAGCATCAAGGCCATCGGCCAGAAGTATCTCCAGGCCGATGTCACCGCCCGCAACATCCCCCTCACTTCCGACCAGCTCCGCGCCAAGCTCGGCGTCCGTGACGGCGGCACTGTCCACATCTTCGGCCTGCATGCCGATGCCCTCCACTCCAACCTTCTCCTGATAACAGAACGCTGCTAACAGGGGCACATACCTGGTATGTACAGCCATGTAGCTCTCTGTGGCCGTTTTTGTGTACATGCCTTGCCAAAAATGTCGAAAACGGCACTTTTTCGTGGGGTATGTACAAGCGAATACATCCAGGACGTCGATTTCGTGTACATACCAGGTATGTGTTCCCCGTCAGGGAAGAGTTGTACATACGAGGTATGTGCCCCCCGGCAGGAAGAAATTGTACATACCAGGTATGTGCCCCCCCCCGGGAACTATTTATTGATTAGCGGGAACTCCCTGCACCAGGCGGTTAACGGGCAGTCGGCGCATTTGGGGTTGCGGGCGGTGCAGGTGTAGCGGCCGTGAAGGATGAGCCAGTGGTGGGCTACCGGCCGAAGCTCGGGGGCAATGTGCCGCTCCAGGTCCAGTTCCACGGCGCGGGGCGTGGTGCCGTCGGAGAGCCCCAGCCGGTGAGCAACGCGGAACACGTGGGTGTCCACGGCAATCACGGGCTGGTCGTACACGATGGAGGCAATCACATTGGCGGTTTTGCGGCCGACACCGGGCAGCCGCATCAAGGCATCGATGTCGGAAGGCACGGCGCCGTCATATTCGGAAACCAGCATCTGCGCCATGGCAATGAGGTGCCGGGCCTTGGCGTTGGGGTAGGAAACGCTCTTTACAAAGGGATAGACATCATCGAAGGAGGCCGATGACAGGGCCTCCGGGGTAGGGAAGGCCTGGAACAGCGCCGGAGTCACCAGGTTCACCCGTTTGTCCGTGCACTGAGCCGACAGAATCACGGCCACCAGAAGCTCAAAGGGGTTCCGGAAGTGCAGCTCGCTCTGCGCGACGGGCTGGTTGGAGGCAAACCAGCCGATGATGGCGTTGAATCGTTCTTTCCGGGTCATGACGTCAGAGTTCCACGTCAATGCCTTCGTCAATGACCTCGTGGCACTTTTCGTTTTCGCAGGCGAAGACGCGGCCGGGGTATTTTTCGTAGATGTAGCGGTTGTGGGTGACCATGACGATGGCCGTGCCCTCGGCGTTGAGCTTCTGCAGCAGGAGCAGGATTTCGTCGGCGGTTTCGCCGTCCAGGTTGCCGGTGGGCTCGTCGGCCAGGATTACGCGGGGCTTGTTCAGAAGCGCGCGGGCTATGGCTATGCGCTGCTGCTCGCCGCCGGAGAGCTGGTGGGGCATCTTGTGGGCCTTGGTGCCCATGCCCACCGCGGCCAGGACCTCGGTGATGCGCGCGTCAATCTCGCGCTTGTCTTTCCAGCCCGTGGCGCGGAGCACAAACTCCAGATTGTCTTCTACGGAACGGTCTGTGAGCAGCTGGAAGTCCTGGAACACAACCCCAATCCGCCGCCGCAGGAAGGGAATGTCCCGGTTGTGGAGATTCAGGAGATCGAAGCCGCAGGCGGAGCCTTCACCGGTATGAAGTTTGTTCTCTGCTATCACCGTGCGGATGATGGAGGTTTTTCCGGATCCCACTTTGCCCACGATGTACACCAGGTCACCAGGCATCACATCCATGTTGAGACCGTACAGGACCACGGTCTCTCCGTTCAGGATGTCGGCGTCTTTGAAATGGATGAGAGGTTGTGCCATAAAATGTCAAATTCCCACAAATATAATCAGTTTTTTTCGTAAATTTGTCAAAATATGGAAAACATGCGAAGAGTAACTACCACGCTGGTTGCAACCCTGCTTTTGGTGCAGGGGGTGGGTGCACAGAACGTGCAGAAAGCCAGTGAATTATATAGGAAAGGATTCTATGCCGAGGCCCTCCAGGAAGTGGAGAAGGCCGACGGAAAAGCCCTCCAGGCCGGGCGCGTCACCAAAGGGGACGTGGAGGCCATAAGGACGCTGGCGCTGCTGCAGTTAAAGGCCGACGGCGCAGAGCAGAAGGCCGCCGGCTTTGTGAAGCAGTTTCACGAGCATGTGCAGGTGCCGCAGGTGCGGTTCCTGTGGGCGCAGAACCTGTTTGACAACCAGGAATACGAAAAGGCCGGGGATCAGTTGGTGCAGATAGACCCCAAGACCCTCACCCAGGAACAAAGGCCCGAATACTTGTACAAGCTGGGTTACAGCGCGTACAGCTACGGGGACTGGGAAAAGGCCAAGGCCATCCTGCCGCAGGCTTTGAAACCCTATACGGACTACACCGCCCCGTCCTGCTTCACTCTGGGCTACATGTACTACGCCCAGACCAACTTCCGTGAGGCCGAAAAGTGGTTCGGCCAGTGCCAGAACGATTTCCGATTCCGCGAGCCGGCACAGTTCTACATTCTGGAATGCCGCTTCAACGCCAAGGATTACGACTACGTAATCAAAAACGGCGAAGAGCTCCTGAACAACGTCTCCGAAGACCGCAAATCCCGCGTGGGCCGCATCCTGAGCGAGAGTTTTCTGGTGAAGGGCGACGTTGACAAAGCCAAGGAATATAATCAGGAAAGCCTGGGCGGGGAGAAGCAAACCCGGAGCGACCTCTTCCGCGCAGGCGAGATAGCCTACCTCTCCAGCGACTGGCAGGGCGCCGTGGACAACTTCCAGAACATGGGCACCAAGGCCGATTCCCTGGGCCAGATTGCCAATTACCAGATGGGCTTCAGCTACATCCAGCTGCACAACAAGGTGGCGGCCATGGCGGCCTTCAAGGAAGCATCGGCCCAGAATTTCCAGGCCGAAATCCAGGAAGACGCCTTCTACAATTACGCCAAGCTGGCCTTCGACCTGGGCCGGGACACCCAACCCTTCGGCCAGTACCTCCAGCGATACAACAAGCGCAACGACGCCATCTATTCCTACATGGCCATGGCGGCCCTCACCAATCACGACTACGAGGCTGCGGTAGACGCCTACGACCACATTGATGAGCTGGACGACCGAATGAAGTCCAACTACATGAAGGCGTATTTCCTGCGGGCCCGAGACCTCATGGAGGCAGGGTCCTGGCGCCTGGCCGCCCCGCTGCTTAAGTCGGCCGCCTTCTACAGCCCCCGCAAGGAAGGCTTCAATCAGCTGTGCCGCTATTATCTGGCGGAATGCCTGTTCCGCGACGGCAAGTGGGCCGATGCCCGGGGCGAACTCCAGGACCTGTACAACCTGCAGGCCCTGTACCGCCGGCCGGAAGGGGACCTGATCCCGTACCAGCTGGCGTACACCTATTTCAAGGAAGCCAACTACGAGCAGGCGCTCAAATGGTTCACCAAATATCTGCAGTCCATCAGTCCCAAGATGGGGGCCGACGCCCAGACGCGCGTGGCAGACTGCCACTTCTTTACGGCCGACTACCAGACGGCCCTGGACGCTTACGAAAAACAGCTGAGCCAGTATCCGGAGCGCAGCAACCTGTATCCGCGCTACCGCGCCGGCGTGGCCAGCGGCCTGCTGGACCGCAACCGCCGCAAAATCTCCATCCTGGAGCCCGCGCTGGAAGCATCGGCCCAAACCCCGTATTACGGCGAATGCCTGTATGAACTGGGCCGCGCCTACGTGGCGGTGCAGGAAGAGGCCGATGCCGTCAAGACCTTCAAAACCCTCGCCGGCCGCACCACGGATCCTTCCCTGAAAGACCGCAGCCTGCTGGAACTGGGCATGATAGAGCGTAACGCCGGGCGCAGCGCACAGGCCCTGGACTACTACAAGCAGGTGGTGGCCCGCGGCGGCGAATACCGCGAGGACGCCCTGCTGGCCATCGAGGCCATCTACCGTACCAGCAAAGACCCTGACGGCTACCTGGCCTATGTGAACAGCCTGGGCAGCGCCGCCGGCCGCACGGAGGAGCAGAAGGAAGACGTCTACTTCTCCAGTGCCGAGCAAATCTTCCTTTCCGGCGACTACGCCAAGGCCGCCAGCACCCTCCAGAGCTACCTGGAGCGTTATCCGCAGGCCGCCTACGCCGCCAAGGCCAACTTCTATCTGGCCGAATGCTACCGCGAGTCCGGCAACAAGGAGCAGGCCATGGACTATTACCAGACGGCCCGCGCCGCCGGGCTGGACGGAGCGCTGGCCGAATCGGCCCTTCTCCATCTGGCCACCCTTAATTATGAGACAGGCCGGTACGAGGCCGCATACGCCGCCTACGACGAACTCCGGGAAAGCGCCAAGCTGGAAGCCAACCGCCATACCGCGCTGGTGGGTCAGATGCGCAGTGCCTTCCGCGCCCGTATGTGGGACAACGCCATTGTGGACGCCGGAACGGTGCTGAACACCTTCAAGGACGCCCCGCTGGTGCGGGAAGCCCGTTATGTGAAAGCCAAGAGCCTCCTGAGCTGCAGCCGCCGCGACGAGGCCATTAAGGAGTTCAAGGAACTGGCCAAGGAGCCTTCTACGGACGAAGGCGCCGAGGCTACCTACCTCATCATTGAAGACCTGTACAACCGCGCCCAGTTCGAGACCATCCAGAGCAAGGTATACGCCTTCTCCGAGAAAGCCGGCGGCCAGAACTACTGGCTGGCCAAGGCCTTCATTGTGCTGGGAGACAGCTTTGCCGACCAGGGCAACACCGCCCAAGCCAAGGCTACCTTTGAGAGCATTAAGAACGGCTACACCTCCGAAGGCCCGCAGGACGACGTCCTGGACCAGGTTAACCTCCGTCTGAGTAAACTGAATTAAGCTATGAAGAAAGTACTCACCATATCGGCCCTTTTCCTTTGCGTGATGGCCGGCGCCCAGAACCTGAACCCCGTGGTGGAGGTAACCAACATCTACGCCCGGGAGGCCACCGGCATCGAAAAGCCGTCCCAACTGCTGGATTTGCCGGATTCCGTGTTCAAGTTCAACCTGGACTTTGACTACAGTGTCAAGAGCACGCCTTACAAAGGCGCTTACGAGTTCAATCCGTACCTGGTGCAGATGCGGCCGTCGGCCCGCCTTTCCCGCGAGCAGACGCTGTATTTCAAGGCCGGCGCGGGTTACCGCTTCCATCCCGAGGTGGAGGTGGTGTGGAACCCCGTGCGTACCAACAACTTCCGGCTGAACCTGTATGCCAGCCACAACTCGTATATGGGTAATTTCCGCAACATCACCGTGCAGGAAAATGCCGTAACCTGGGACGGAAACATGCAGGCCGACGGCGGCGTGAATGCCCGCACGGAAGCCGGGGCCGATTTCCTCTATGCCTTCAAGGGAGGCCAGTTCACGGCCGATCTTCAATACAGGAACATCCTGGCTACGGACTTTTACACCCAGTCCGCTCCCCGCACCCTGGGGCACCACAAGGGGCAGCTGCAGGCCCGTGTGCAAAATAATCCCGGCACCCGCTTCCTTTACAACGTGGGTACCCGCCTGGCCTACCTGGGCTACACCGGTGAAAAGGAATTCCACACCGTTTCCGACGCCACCGTCGGCATCCGCGTGGGCAGCAGCAACAGCTTCCGGCTGGCCCTGGGGCTGGAAACCGCGGGCTTCGGCCAGGACGAGACGGCCTTCAAACTGGAGGTGGCGCCGCATTATGCCATTTCCAACAAGAGGCTGAATCTGGACCTGGGCATCAAGTACTCCTACATTTCCACCCCTCTGCTGTACTATCCCTATAAGGGCGGCATCCTGTTCCCGGACGTCCATTTCTCCCTGAGGCTGGCCGATGCGGTGGTGCTGCAGGCCTCGGCCACCGGCGGGGACAAGCTCAACACCTACGACAGCATGCTGGAAGACAATCCTTTCCTGGGTGGCTTCGACTGGTACCGGGACGTGACGGTGAACCGCGTGAGCCTCATGGCAGGCCTCCGCGGCAGCGCCGGAGCCCGTTTCTCCTACGACGTGCGGGTGGGCTACAAATGGCTGGACAACGCCTACGGCTGGAGCTGGGTCTTGAATGATACTCCCATCTCCGGAACGGACGTGATACATGCTTATCTGATCCCCACCATGGCCTATGTGAGCCCGCTGCACACTACCTATGTGCAGGCTACGCTGGCCTGGAATTCGCCCTCCCTGGATATCCTGGGCTTTGTTTACTACGGCCATACGCCCGCTCCCAACAAGGAAACCGAGGCGGAACTGAACGTCTTCGGCCCGTCCCCCTTCAACGCCAACGGCCACATCTTCTACAAATGGGCCGACCGTATTAAGGTGGGCTTTACCATCGATGCCCGCGGCAAGCTCATGGCCAAGAGGCCCGTTCCCGGCTACCAGGACCTGGGCTTCTATGCCGAGTACTCCCTGGGCCGCAAGATGGCCGTCTGGGCCAAGGCCGGCAACCTCCTGAACCAGACTATCCAGAGGACCCCGTTCTATGCCGAGGCCGGAATCTACGGATCCGTGGGAGTAAAACTTGTGTTTTAGTTCTCTGTTTTCAGATTCTTCGCTGCGCTCAGAATGACAAGACCCGTTTTGTCATACCGAGGCCCTTTGGGCCGAGTGTATCCCAATAAGATACGCTCGCTTCGCTCGGTATGACAGTGTTGTTCTGTTGCTTTATTCCATATTATTTACTATCTTTGCATGTTTTGTTACGCGCGCGCGTAACGGCATGCATTTTTAGGATAATATTGACAGAAAATATGATAGAAAACGAAGAAGCCCGCATTGCAGAAGAGCAGTATTCCGCCAGCAGCATTCAGGTCCTGGAGGGCCTGGAGGCCGTAAGAAAGCGTCCCTCCATGTACATTGGAGACATTGGAGAAAGAGGCCTTCACCACCTGGTGTATGAGGTAGTAGACAACTGTATAGACGAAGCTATGGCCGGCTTCTGTACGGACATTGACGTAAAGATCCTGGAAGACAATTCCATCAGTGTACGGGACAACGGCCGAGGCATCCCTACGGGCATGCACGAGAAAGAGCACCGCAGCGCCCTGGAAGTGGTTCTGACGGTCCTCCACGCCGGCGGTAAGTTCGACAAGAACAGCTACAAGGTGTCCGGCGGTCTGCACGGCGTGGGCGTATCCTGCGTTAACGCCTTGAGCGACCTCCTCATTGCCGAGATTCACCGCGAGGGCAAGGTCTTCGTGCAGAAGTATTCCAAGGGCAAGCCCATCACGGAAGTGCAGGTGGTAGGGGAGTCTCACGACACCGGAACCACCATCACCTTCCACCCGGACGCCACCATCTTCACCCAGACCACCGTATACAAGTACGACACCCTGGCCAGCCGCCTTCGCGAACTGGCGTACCTCAATAAGGGCATCCGTATCACCCTTACGGACCTCCGCGAAAAGGTGGACGAGTTTGAGACGGCCGAAGACGGCGAGCGCAAGGCCACCGGTAAGCAGGTATTTCGCAGCGAGACCTTCTATTCCGAGCAGGGTCTACGGGAATTCATCGACTACCTGGACGCCGGCGAGGAAAAGCTGGTCCCGGACGCCATCTGCGTGAATACGGACAAGATCATCCCCATCGACATCGCCCTCCAGTACAACACCGGTTTCCGCGAGAGAATCTATTCCTACGTCAATAACATCCACACCATAGAAGGCGGCACCCACCTGCAGGGCTTCAAGATGGGCCTCAGCCGTTCCCTAAAGAACTACGCCGAGAAGAACAACCTCCTGGCCAAGTTCAAGGGCGAACTCAGCCCCGAAGACTTCCGCGAAGGCCTCACCGCCGTCATTTCCGTGAAGGTGGCCGAACCTCAGTTCGAGGGTCAGACCAAGACCAAGCTGGGCAACCCGGAGGCTACGTCGGCCGTATCCCAGGCCACTGCCGCTGCCATGGATCAGTACCTGGAGGAGCACCCCAAGGAAGCCAAGACCATTGTGGAGAAGGTGGTGCTGGCCGCCACGGCCCGCGCCGCAGCCCGCCGCGCCCGCGAAATGGTACAGCGCAAGTCCCC
>JAFZWC010000032.1 GCA_017617475.1 Bacteroidales bacterium | reverse complement strand
TTCCGCAGCGGCGGCCACGGCGGCCAGAACGTGAACAAGGTGGAAACCGGCGTACGCGTGCGGCACCTTCCCTCCGGTATTATGGTGGAAAACACGGAAACCCGCAGCCAGCAGGACAACCGCCAGCGTGCCCTGCTCATCCTCAAATCCCGCCTGTACGACATTGAGCTCAAGAAGCGCCAGGAGAAGCAGGCCGAACTGGAAGGCCAGAAAAAGCGCATCGAGTGGGGCTCCCAGATCCGCAACTACGTCCTGCATCCCTACAAACTGGTGAAAGACCTCCGGACCGGTTACAACACGGCCGACACCCAGGGCGTCCTTGACGGAGACCTGAACGAGTTTATGAAAACCTATCTGATGGGAACGGGAACGGCCGTGACCGACCCGGACGATTTAGAGTAAGCGGATGCCCTCGGCCTTCATGGCTTCGAGGGCTTCTTTGTGCCCCTGGGCGTCTACGTAAGCCAGGCAATCCTTGAGAACGGTAACCTTGAAGCCGGCCTTCATCAGGTCTTCGGCGGTGTTGCGTACGCAGTATTCCGTGGCGATGCCGCAAATGATGGGGTTCCGGATTTCCATGAGCTCCAGGACTTCGGCCAGGCTCTGGCCGGCGACGTTCTTGCCCTCGAAGCCGCTGTACTGCTCCTGGGAAGGATCTTCGCCCTTAAAGAAGCACAGGTCTTCCTCGACGAAAGGAAGGAGGTCCTCATGAATCTCCGCTCCGCGGGTGCCCTGCACGCAATGCGGCGGCCAGGGACCGCCCTGCGCGGCAAAGGAGCAGTGGTTGGCGGGATGATGGTCCCGGATAAAGAGGATGGGATAGGGATGCTTTTCGCCAATGTAGGCCACCGTATTGGCTACGGCCTTTTCGGCCTCCTGGCAGGCCAGGGAACCGTCGATAAAATCGTAGATCATGTCCACGACAATGAGGGCGCTGTCTTTCATGCCTGCAAAGTTAAGAATTTTTCTGCTGCGTGTTGTTTGATTAATAGCAAAGAAAGCTTAAATTTGTACTGACCGGATTATTACCGGTCTTTTACCCGTTTCTAATCAAGCAATAACACTATGGCTCAATCAAGAAGAAGTTTCATCAAAAAGGCTGCTGCCGGCATCGGCCTTTTCACCATCCTTCCGCGTGAGGTATTCGGAAAGATGGGCGGGAACAACAACTATGTAGCCCCCAGCGACCAGCTTACGCGGGGCATCATAGGTACCGGAGGCATCGGCATGAGCAGCCTGCATTTCGCCAGCGACGAGCGCTGCCGCCTGGTGGCGGTCTGTGACGTGGACAAGTACCATCTGCGCAAGGCTCTGGATGCCGGCGTAGAAAAGTTCGGCACCAACCTGCAGCCCTATTCCGACTGGAGAGACCTGGTACACGACGCCAACGTGGACATCGTGCATATTGCCACCCCTTCCCACTGGCATGGTATCATGGCCGTCGAGGCAGCCAGGGCCGGAAAGGACATCTTCTGCGAAAAACCCATGACCCGTACCATAGGGGAAGGCGAAAAGGTGGTGAAGGCCGTGCACGACTATGGCCGAATCTTCCGCCTGGACACCTGGTTCCGCTTTACGGATACGTTCTATGGTCTTGGCACCACGGTTGAGCCTTTGAAGAAACTGGTGGAAAGCGGCGTTCTGGGATGGCCGCTCAAGGTGAGGATTTCCGGTGCCACCGGCTTTGCCTGGAAGTTCTACTGGACCGGCAAGACCGGCCTCCAGCAAATGCCCATTCCGGACGAACTGGACTACGATATGTGGCTGGGACCGGCCCCCTACAAGCCTTACAACCCCCATCGGGTACACCAGACCTTCCGCGGGTACTGGGATTATGAAAGCGGCGGCCTGGGAGACATGGGCCAGCACTATATTGACCCCGTGCAGTACATTCTGGGCAAGGACGACACTTATCCCGTAAAGGTGGAGGTGGACGCTCCGGTACAGGATTCGGATGCCGTAGGTATCTGGAGAAAGATCACCTATACCTATGAGGACGGCTGCCAGATTATCCTGGAAGGCGAGGGCTTCGAGTCCAAAGGAAAGGTCCCTTATCTGGAAGGTCCCAACGGAAAGGTATACAAGGGCTTTGAATGCGATATCCCGGGCGTGCAGAATGTGCAGGAATTCCTGAACGAGCTGCCCAGTCCGGCCCCCCGTCACACGGATTTCCTGGATTGCGTCCGCACCCGTCAGCACTTCGCCCTGGACGAGATTATCGGCCACCACAGCTGCACCATCGTCAATATCGGCGCCGCAGCCCTGCGCTTGAACCGAAACCTCAATTTTGATCCCAAGACCTGCCGCTTCATAGGCGACGACCAGGCCAATGCCCTTATTAACCAGCCCATGCGCGCTCCCTGGGCACAATACATGAGCCTGTAATTATGAAAAAGATAGTTTCTCTGTTATTTGCCCTGTCCCTGGCCGTAGTGGCCTGGGGGCAGAATCCCATGGAAAGGACCATGGAGACTTTCCCTACCGGAAAGGAAACCCACATCCTGTGCCAGGAAGCCTGTGCGCAACTGCAGAATAATCCCGCCCTTGCTCCGGAACTTGTGACCGCGGCGCTTCAGGGCGGCAACCGTCAGTATTCCAATGCCGTCCTCACCTATGCCGACGAGACGGCGGGCCCCAAGGCCATTGTCAAGGCTGTCAAGAAGGTTTTCCCCGTTCTTTCCGACGCCGCCAAGGCCGATGTCCTGTACTGGATCGGCCGGAATAAGCTCACGGCCCTCCAGAAGTTCGTGGACGACAATGTCTCTTCCGGAGAAACCGGTGAGGCTGCCATGGCCGCTGTCTTTGCCGCCGTGCAGATGGGCGGGAAGCACAACCAGGACCTCCTGGACCAGTGCGTGAAGTCCGGAAGCCCCCTTGCCAAGGAGATTCAGCGTCTTCGCGGCCAGGTGACCGGTGACGACGATGACACCACCCGTAATTCTTTGCGTGATTCAAAATAACAAGATATGAAAAAGGCACTCATTCTTTTATCGGCCCTTGCTGTGGCGGCCTGTGGTACGGCGCCCAAGGACAACACCCTCACCAAGGCGGAAATCGCCGATGGCTGGGAGCTTCTTTTTGACGGACAGACGCTCAACGGATGGCGCAACTTCAACGAACCCACCCTTCAGGGCGATTCCTGGGTGGTGGAGGACGGAACCATCTATACTACCGGCAAAGGCGACGATGCCCATGGCTATATAGTTACCGACAAGGTGTTTGAGAACTTCGACCTCAAGTGGGACTGGAAACTGAGCAAAGGCGGAAACAGCGGCATGATTTACCATGTCCAGGAAGGCCCGGCCTTCTCCGTGCCGTATGTCACCGGCCCCGAATACCAGATCATTGACGACGAGAATTACGCCGAGATGAACGACGGCTATATCCTTAAGCCCTGGCAGAGGTGCGCCGTGGACTATGCCATGTATGTGCCGGACTTTGACACGGCTCCTTACATCAAGCCCGCCGGCGAGTGGAATTCCTCGGAGATTATCTTCGACAATGGTCATGTGACCTATCTCATCAACGGAAAGGTTACGGTGGAGTTCGACGCCTGGACCCCGGACTGGTTTGCCCGCAAGGACAGCGGTAAATGGAACAACGCTCCCGAGTACGGTGTTTCCCGCAGGGGCGTCATGTGCTTCCAGGACCATGGCTATCCCGCCTGGTTCCGCAATATCAAGGTGAAGGAACTCCCTGTGAAGCCCATGGAGGAAGAACTGTTCAACGGGAAGGACCTCACAGGCTGGATCAATTACGGAACGGAACTCTGGTATGTGGACGAGGAAGGGAACCTCGTGTGCGAGAGCGGTCCCGACAAGGGCTACGGCTACTTCGCCACGGAGAAGTATTACAATAACTTCGACCTCTCCCTGGAGTTCAAGCAGGAAGCCAACGGCAATTCCGGCGTCTTTATCCGTTCTACCGTGGACGGCACCAAGGTCAGCGGCTGGCAGGTGGAAGTGGCCCCCAAGGGCTGTGACACCGGCGGCATTTACGAGTCTTACGGCCGTGGCTGGCTGGTCCAGATTCCCGACGAGAAGGAGAACATCCTGAAGGAAGGGGAGTGGAACACCATGCGTATTCTCTGTGAAGGAGACCGCGTACAGACCTGGCTCAACGGCGAACCCATGGTGGATATTACGGACGAAAAGATTGGCGCCGGCAACGGCCGCATCGCCCTGCAAATCCACGACGGCGGCGGCATCAAGGTGCGCTGGCGCAACCTGAAGGTAAAGACCCTCTAGCCCATTTGGAATGAACGAAATCAATAACGCATACGTATCGGACAAGTACCAGTACACCATGGGAAAGTCCTATCTGGACTGCGGAAAACAGAATCAGATAGCCGTATTCAACCTCTTTTACCGCAAGGCCCCGGAAAACAACAACTGGGCGGTGGTGAGCGGTACTGAAGAGGTGATAGAAATGGTTAAAACCCTGGGTACGGAGCCGGAGGGCTTCTATGAGAAATTCCTCCCCGGAGACGAATACAAGGAATTCCGCAAGTACCTGAGCACCATGAAGTTCACCGGTGACCTGTACACCATGCGGGAAGGGGAAATTGTGTTTCCCAACCAGCCCATCGTTACCGTGGTGGCTCCCCTCATTGAGGCGCAGGTGCTGGAAACGCCCATGCTGTGTATCCTGAACCACCAGATGGCGGTGGCCACCAAGGCTTCCCGCGTGTGCCGGTCCACGGACAAGCCCGTTTCGGAGTTCGGCTCCCGCCGGGCCCATGGCCCTTGGGCGGCGGTGTATGGCGGCAAGGCGGCCCAGATTGCCGGCTGCGCCAGCTCCTCCAACATTCTCACGGGAGCGTTCAACAACGTGCCTTCCACCGGCACCATGGCCCACAGTTACATCACCTCCTACGGCAGCACCGTTGAGGGTGAACATCAGGCCTTCACCGATTATATCAAAACCCACAGGGGAGAGAACATCATCCTCCTGATCGATACCTATGACACCCTGAAGTGCGGCATCAAGAACGCCATCCGCTCCTTCAAGGAGAACGGCATAGACGATTCCTACGCTCCCGGTTACGGTATCCGCCTGGACAGCGGCGACCTTGCCTACCTTTCGCAGGAGGTTCGCCGTATCCTGGACGAACATGGCTGCCTCAAGTGCAAGATCTTCGCCACCAACGGCCTGGACGAGTACCTGATCACAGACCTGGAGCGTCAGGGCGCACGCATCGACAGCTACGGAGTAGGCGACGCCATTGCTACGTCCAAGGCGGCCCCTTGCTTCGGCAACGTGTACAAGCTGGTCCAGATAGACGACCAGCCCGTGCTCAAGCGTTCCGAGGACAAGATCAAGCTCATCAATCCCGGTTTCCAGATTACCTGGCGCATTAGCGCGCAGGATAAGGAAAAGGGCAATTCCCTGGATGGCTACGTATTCAAGGCCGATGTCACCTGCCTGCGCGGGGATGCCATGGATATGGCCCTGCAGCACGGGGAAACGGTGACGGTGCGGGAC
>JAFZWC010000031.1 GCA_017617475.1 Bacteroidales bacterium | reverse complement strand
TTTAAATCAGTATTTCAAAGCCCTTTCGAGCCGATAGAGGGATTCGAACCCACGACCCCGAGATTACAAATCACGTGCTCTGGCCAACTGAGCTATATCGGCGCTCACGAATCCTTCATCGCTGAAAGGACTGCAAAGGTAGATACTTTTTTTGAATCCACCAAACTTTTTTACAGATTTTTCATCATCTCCGAAAGGAGGTCCAGGAGGGACTCCTCGTCCATGCCGCAGGCGGCGCGCTGCGCCTTCTGGGTGTCCTGCGTCATGTAGCGGTCGGGGATTCCCACGCCCTTGATCACGGGGGCGTCGGTCCGGCCGGCGAAATACTCGCTCACGGCGCCGAACAGGCCTCCCTTGAGGGAGCCGTCCTCTACCGTGATGATGGCCTTGAACTCGGCGGCTTCCTCCATGATGGCAGGATCCAGGGGCTTGAGGAAGCGCATGTCAAAGACGGCAGGGGCTTTGCCTGTATCGGCCTTGTACCTTCTGGCTGCCGCCAGGGCGCGGTTCACCACCGGACCCAGTCCCAGGATGGCCACATCCAGGCCTTCCAGCAGCTTCTCACCCTGGCCGACGGGCAACGTCTGGAACGGGGCCTCGCGCCAGGATTCGCCTTCGCCTATGCCGCGGGGATAGCGGATAATGAGGGGGCCATTCTGAATCGAAAGGCCCGTATACATGAGATTCTTGAGTTCTTTCTCGTTCCTGGGGGCCGATATGGCGATGCCCGGAATGCTGCGGTAGGCCGCCAGGTCGTAGCAGCCGTGGTGCGTAGGGCCGTCCTCCCCTACCAGGCCTGCGCGGTCGAAGCACAGCACCACCGGCAGGTTCTGCAGGGCCACGTCGTGGATAATGCAGTCGTAGGCCCTCTGGGAGAAGGAAGAATAGATGTTGCAATAAGGCTTCATGCCCGCCGCGGCCAGTCCGGCCGAGAACGTAACGGCATGTTCCTCTTCAATGCCCACGTCGAAGAAACGCTCCGGCATGGCCTTTTGCAGCAGGTTCATGCTGCAGCCCGTGGCCATGGCGGGGGTAATGCCCACCACCTTGGAATCCATCCGGGCCAGTTCCACCAGAACCTCGCCGAATACGTCCTGATAGCGGTCGGCCGGATAGGCTGCCTTGACACGCTCGCCCGTTTCGGGGTTGAAGCGGCCCGGGGCATGCCAGACCGTAGGGTCGGCCTCGGCCGGTGCATAACCAGCGCCCTTGCGGGTATGGATGTGCAGCAGGCGCGGTCCCTTCAGGTTGCGCAGACGCTCCAGCGTATAGATGAGCTGCTCCAGGTCGTTCCCGTCTATGGGGCCGAAGTAGCGGAAGCCCAGCGATTCAAAGAGGGCACCGCCGGAGCCGCGCACCAGGTTGGACTTGGTGTCGATTACCTTCCGCTGCACCCAGTTGCGGGCCTTTCCCTCTCCCATGGAGTTCCACACCTTGTTCTTGATGCGGTTGTACATGGGGTGGGTGGTCACATGGAGCAGGTACTCGTGAAGACCGCCGATATTATTGTCGATGGAGATGTTGTTGTCGTTGAGGATGACGAGGATGTCGGCCTTGGATGCTCCTGCGTTGTTCAGGCCTTCCCAGGCCAGGCCGCCGGTGAGGGCACCGTCACCGATGATGGCCACCGCACGCTCTGCCGTTCCCTGCAGGCGCGCAGCCTCGGCAAAACCCAGGGCGGCCGAAATGGACGTGGAGGCATGCCCAGCGCCGAAAGCGTCGTAGGGACTTTCTTCCCGCTTGGGGAAGCCGCTGATTCCCTCCAGGGTACGGTTCTTTTTGAACGCTTCCCGCCGGCCCGTGATGATCTTATGGGCGTACGCCTGATGACCCACGTCAAACACAAGCTTATCCGCGGGCGTATTATATATATAATGTAAGGCGACAATCAGCTCCACCGCCCCCAGGCTGGAACCCACATGGCCGGGATTGTCGGCGCAACACTCCACAATGTAGGAACGGATTTCACCGCACAGCTTTTCCAGCTGGGCAGGAGAAAGTTTCCGAAGGTCTTCGGGAGAATTGATTTGGTTCAGTACCTCGTACATAGTGTACAAAGATAAGAATAAAATCTGAGGTGAATTGAAATAAATTACTTAATTTAGCGGTTCCAAAGGAAACGTAAGTAATTCGCATATGTCCGATTCCATCAAGAAAACCCTCCGCGATTCCGCGGCCATGCGTTGGACAGCCCTTCTGCTGCTGGCCCTCGCCATGTTCTGTTCCTATATTTTCATGGACATCCTTTCCCCCATCAAGGACCTGATGCAGGAAACCCGGGGCTGGGATTCATACGCTTTCGGCACCATGCAGGGCTCTGAGGTGTTCCTGAACGTATTTGTATTCTTCCTTATCTTCGCCGGTATCATCCTGGACAAGATGGGCGTCCGCTTTACGGCTGTGCTCAGCGCTGCCGTCATGCTGGTGGGCGCCTGCATCAAGTGGTATGCCGTAAGCGAGTCCTTCATGGGCAGCGGCCTGGAGAACTGGTTCACCAACAACCTGAATTATATTCCCCTCTTTGATGAGCTGGGCGTCTCGCCCTTCTATCGCGGCATGCCCGCATCGGCCAAATTCGCCGCCTGCGGCTTCATGATCTTCGGCTGCGGCTGCGAGATGGCCGGCATTACGGTGAGCCGCGGTATTGTGAAGTGGTTCAAAGGCCGTGAGATGGCCCTGGCCATGGGTTCCGAGATGGCCCTGGCCCGCCTGGGTGTAGCCACCTGCATGATCTTCAGCCCCTTCTTCGCCAAGCTGGGTGGCAACATTGACGTTTCCCGCAGCGTTGCCTTCGGCGTGGTGCTCCTGTGCATCGCCCTTATGATGACCATCGTCTACTTCTTCATGGACAAGAAACTGGACAGCCAGACCGGCGAGGCCGAAGAAAAGGACGACCCGTTCAAGGTGAGCGACATCGGCAAAATCCTTTCCGACGGCGGCTTCTGGATTGTGGCCCTGCTGTGCGTGCTGTACTATTCCGCCATCTTCCCCTTCCAGAAGTATGCGGTGAACATGCTGCAGTGCAACCTTACCCTGAACCTGCCGGAAGCCGGCTCTTTCTGGGCCAGTTCCAGTGTCACCCTGGTTCAGTATTTTATCATGCTGGTAGTAGCCGCAGCAGGCTTCGCCAGTAACTTCCAGAAAAACAAAACTACTCAGTATCTCCTCCTTGGTGTGTCCATTGTGGCCCTCGTCGTGTACTGCTACATGGGTTATATGCGCCAGAGCGCCGAGGCCATCTTTGCCGTGTTCCCGCTGCTGGCCGTGCTCATCACCCCCATTCTGGGCAACTACCTGGACCACAAGGGTAAGGGCGCTTCCATGCTGGTGCTGGGTTCCATCCTTCTCATTGTCTGCCACCTTACCTTCGCCTTTGTGCTGCCCGCCTTCAAGGGCAACGACCTGGGCGGTGTCATCGTAGCCTATGTGACCATTCTGGTACTGGGCGCCAGCTTCTCCCTGGTTCCCGCCGCGCTGTGGCCTTCCGTTCCCAAGCTGGTGGATGCCAAGGTAATCGGCAGTGCCTACGCCCTCATCTTCTGGATCCAGAACATCGGCCTGTGGCTGTTCCCCCTGCTCATCGGCAAGGTGCTTGACAATACTAATCCCGGCGTTACGGACCCGACAGCCCTCAACTATACCGCCCCGCTGGTCATGCTGGCCTGCCTGGGAATCGCGGCCCTGGTACTGGGCATCATCCTCAAGGCGGTGGACAAGAAGAAGGGGCTGGGACTGGAACTGCCCAACATAACGGCTGAGTAATGGCATCTTCCGCAGTTCAAAAGCTTTACAGGTCAGCCTCTTGGATAGTGCTGGCCTGTTTGGTAGTACCGATGTTCGCATCGTACTACTTCGACGACATGTTCTCCAGCATCTCGTACCTGTTCGAGAATGCGTCCCTTACCGAACTGGGCTGGGATGCCGCCGGGTACGGCCTTTATGCCAGCGGTTACAGCGTACTGTGCGTATTTGGCGGCCTGGTGCTGGGCGGCGTGCTGCTGGACAAATGGGGCGTCCGCTTCTCCGGTTCGTTCTTTGTCCTCATGATGGCCGGCGGCGCCGGACTGGTGCTGTGGGCCCTTATGAGCGGTTCTTCCGCCTCCCTCTCCGTGGCCTACGTGGGCGTGATGCTCTTCGGCCTGGGCAGTGAAATTGCCGGAACCGCCGTCACGCGAAGCATCGCCCGCTGGTTCAAGGGCGGGCCGATGGCCTTTGCCATGGGTATCCAGCTGGCCATCGCCCGTCTGGGCACGGCCTTCGCCCTGGTGCTTTCACCCAAGCTGGTGCAGCAGCAGGCCGGGCATGTATACACGCTGGCCGAGACCGCACGTCCCGCCGTGGTGGGCATGGGCCTGATGGCCCTGGGCCTCATTCTCTGGGCCGTGTTCGTGGCGCTGGATGCATCGGCCGGTAAAGCCCGCAAGGAAGAGGTGGACCGCCTCAAGACACATACGCCCGACAGCGCTTCCGAGCCTGCCGGCGCACCGGAAGACGAATTCCGCTTCTCCGATATCCTCAAGGTGCTGGGCAACCGCAATTTCTGGCTTCTGGGCCTTCTGTGCGTGCTTTTCTACAGCAGCGTGATCGCCTTCAAGAAATTTGCCGGCGCCATCCTTATTCCCCGTTTTGACATCCCCGCCCAGACAGCTGGCTGGATGATTTCCATGCTGCCGTTCTCTACGGTTGTTTTTGCCCCGCTGTTCGGCATCCTGGTAGACAAGGTGGGTAAGGGTACCCGCTGGATGATGATTGGTGCCGTGCTGGCCCTGGCCGCCCACGCCCTGTTGGCTTTCGCCCCCGCCGGCGTGCCCTTCTGGGGCTACCTGGCCATGGTGTTCCTTGGCTTCGGTTACTCCCTGGTGCCGGCAGCCCTCTGGCCCTCCGTCCCCAAGATTGTTCCGGACAAAGTGCTAGGCACCACGTATGCCCTCATCAACTGGGTGCAGAACCTGGGCCTGCTCACCTTCAAGTGGCTCTCGGGCGTCATCCTGGGCAATGCGGAGCAAGGCCCCGTGAACGTGGAAATCATGTTCAGCGTGCTGTGCGTCTTTGCCGTGGCCGTGGCCCTCATCTTCTGCCGCACATCGGCCCGCCATCCCGATCTCCAGCTGGACCAGCCTAACAAATAATCACCCGTGGGCATAAACAGCTGACTGTGTGACCCTTAAACGATTACCCCTGGGCCTTACGGCCTGGGGGTAATTGCATAATAACCATTAAAACAATCATTTACACCCACCCAGGGCATATATTTTGCTCATTTTTCCAACCGTTTGGGAACATTTTTCGTCTAATTGTTGAAAAAAGTTTTGCGGATTCAAAAAACCGTTCTATCTTTGCAGTGTAATAGAATACTAATACAGCAATAATAATGGCCCTCATCGAGCTGAAAGAACTTAACAAAACGTATAACAACGGGCAGCCCCTGCACGTTCTCAAGGGTATTAACCTCAATATCGAAAGAGGTGAATTCGTGTCCATCATGGGCGCTTCGGGTTCCGGTAAGAGTACACTACTTAATATTCTCGGAATTCTGGATAATTACGATACCGGAACCTATACCCTTGACGGCAAGCTCATCAAAGACCTGAGCGAAAGGCAGAGCGCCGACTACCGCAACCGCATGATCGGCTTCGTTTTCCAGAGCTTCAACCTCATCGGCTTCAAGACCGCCGTAGAGAACGTGGAACTCCCCTTATATTATCAGGGAGTGTCCCGCAAGCGCCGTCACGACCTGGCCATGGAGTATCTGGATAAACTGGGCCTCACCCAGTGGGCATCCCACTTCCCCAACGAGATGTCCGGCGGCCAGAAGCAGCGTGTGGCCATAGCCCGCGCGCTCATCACCCATCCCCAGATTATCCTGGCCGACGAACCTACCGGCGCCCTGGACTCCAAGACCAGCGTGGAAGTGATGCAGCTCCTGAAGCGCCTGAACCAGGAAGAAGGCATCACCATCATCGTAGTCACGCACGAAAGCGGCGTGGCCAACGAGACCAACAAGATCATCCATATCAAAGACGGCATCATCGGCCAGATTGAAGAAAACACCGCCCATGCATCCTGGGGCGCCAGCATCATCAAGTAATGCGCGAACTCTATCACGAAATTGTCAGTTCTCTCCGGAACAACAAGCTCCGTACGGCCCTTACCGGCTTTGCGGTGAGCTGGGGCATATTTTTGCTGATTGCGCTGCTGGGTGCCGGCAACGGTCTCATGAATTCCTTCATGGGCAATGTGAGCGATTACATCTCCCAGAGCATCACGGTGAGAGCCTGGCAAACCTCCAAGCCCTATGCGGGCTACAAGGAAGGCCGGAACATCCAGCTGGACCAGAAGGACATCAATTACACCGCCGGCAGCGAGTGGAAAGGCGTCATTGAGAACGTCACGCAGGCCACGTCCCGCACGAGCGTTACCCTGAGCCTGGGCGCCAATACCGTAAGCGGCGCCGTGGGCGGCGTAATGCCGGACTACATGGAGCAGGAAAAGCTCAAACTGTCGGCCGGCCGCTTCATAGACCAGGACGACCTGAAGGAGCGCCGCAAGGTTATCGTCATCACCACCTCGCAGGCCAAGGCCCTGTGTCCCAAGAATCCGGAAAGCATCCTGGGAAAGTGGATCAACGCCAACAACACCCCTTACCGCGTAGTGGGCATCCTCCTCACGGACGAACGGTCCTTCGTGCGCATGTGCCCCATTCCCTATACCACCTACAAGGTGCTGTACGACAAAAGCGACAAGGTGGCGTCCATCACCTTCAGCGTAAACATACCGCATACCCTGGAAGACCACAAGGCCTTCGAAAATGCCTATGAAGACGGCCTCAAGCGCCTTCACAGCGTGGCACCGGACGACAATTCGGCCTTCTGGCTGGACAACGGCTACACAGACAACATGCAGATGAGCAAGGCAACGGACATCATCCGCACCGCCCTCTGGATCCTGGGCCTGCTCACCCTGGTGAGCGGTATCGTGGGCATTTCCAACATCATGCTCATTACCGTAAAGGAACGCACCCACGAGTTCGGCATCCGAAAAGCCATCGGCGCCAAGCCCCGCAGCATCATGGGCCTCATCATTTCCGAAAGCATCGCCATCACCACCGTCTTCGGCTATATGGGCATGTTCCTGGGCATGCTGGCCTGTGAAATCATGGACAAGACCGTGGCGCAGAATGCCGTGGACATCGGCATGAACGGAGACGGCCAACTCATCAAGATCAATATGCTGGTGAATCCCGCCGTAGGCCTGGACACCGCCCTGGAAGCCACCCTGCTTCTCATTATTGCCGGAACCATAGCGGGAGCCATTCCCGCCTGGAAAGCGGCCCGTGTGAAACCCATTGAAGCCCTCCGTGCAGAATGAAAAAGTGGTTCGATACCGATACTTTCAAGGAGATCCTGGACAGTATCCTCCGAAATAAAGCGCGGAGCCTTCTCACCGGTTTCGGCGTGTTCTGGGGCATCTTTATGCTGATGCTCCTGAACGGCGGCAGCCGCGGCGTGAAAGAGCGCCTGACCAGGGAGTTCGAGGGCTTTGCCCAGAATACCAGCATCTGCGTCTCCAACAGTACCTCCAAGCCCTACAAGGGGTTCAAGAAAGGCCGCACCTGGGACCTCACCCTCACCGACGTGGACCGGCTCCAGACCATGATTCCGGAACTGGACGTGGTGAGTCCCACCATAAGCCTTTGGGGAAAGACCGCATCCCACGGAGACAAAAATTATAATGATGTCATATTAAAGGGAGCCCGGGCCGATTATGTCTATATCGAGACCCCCCAGATGAAATTCGGCCGATGGATCAACGACTCCGACAACGCGCAGGAGCGGAAGGTGTGCGTGCTGGGCAAGCGCGTGTATACCAGCCTCTTCCCGGAGGGCGGAGACCCTTGCGGACAGCGCATCCTGCTGGACGGACACTATTACACCGTGGTGGGCGTGAACTGGGCCGAAGGACACGTGAGCATCAACGGCAGCGCCGACGAGTCCGTCACCATCCCCATCAACCAGATGCGCAAGGCCTATAACTTAGGCAATATAATCCACCTGCTGTGCTTTACCGCCAAGGAAGGCATTTCCATGAACGACGTCACGCCCCGGGTGCGCGAGGTGCTGGCCCGTCAGCATTACTTCGACCCCAAGGACGAGCAGGCCCTCATCATGGTGAACACCCAGCTCATCTTCGGCATTGTGGACAACCTCTTCCGGGGAATCAATTTCCTGGTGTGGCTCATCGGCCTGGGAACCCTGCTGGCCGGCATCATCGGAGTATCCAACATCATGATGGTGAGCGTTAAGGAACGCACCACGGAAATCGGCATCCGCCGCGCCATTGGCGCAACGCCCAACCAGATTCTGAGCCAGATCATTTCCGAGAGCATCGTGCTCACGCTGGTGGCCGGCATGTCGGCCATTGTATTCAGCGTGCTCATCCTGCACGGAGTGGAACTGGCCATGACCGAGGACGGGATCCTCAAGGCGGCCTTCCAGGTGCCGTTTGGAACGGCCATGCTGGCCGCCCTGCTGCTCACCGTGCTGGGCGTGGTGGCCGGCCTCATGCCCGCCGCCCGTGCCATGCAGATCAAGCCCGTGGATGCTATGAGAGATGAATAATCACTTGTCATTCTGAGCGAAGCGAAGAATCTTTAATAGAAACAAAAAGTTGTTAGTTATATGAAAAAAGTAGTAAGAATTGTGATGATCGTGTTGGTGGCCGCTGTCTTCGTGGGCACCTTCGCCTACCTGTTCAAGCGGTCCCAGCCCAAGGCCATCGAGTATCAGGAGCTCACGCCCGCCACGGGAGAGGTGGTAAAGACCACCGTGGTCACGGGAAAGATCCAGCCCCGCGACGAGGTTAACGTGAAACCGCAGATTAACGGAATCGTGGCCGAAGTGTACAAGGAGGCCGGCCAGATGGTCCAGAAAGACGAAATCATCGCCAAGCTCAAGGTGATTCCGGACATGAGCCAGCTTTCATCGGCCCAGAGCCGCGTGCGCCTGAGCGAGGTAAACCTCAAGCAGGCCCAGACCAACTACGACCGCGAGAAGAAACTCTTTGACCAGAAGCTGGTTAGTGCCGAATCCTTCGAGCAGGTGGCCCAGGCCCTCAAGCAGGCCCAGGAGGAACATTCCATCGCCAAGGAGACCCTGGAGATTGTGCGCGACGGCGTTTCATCGGCCAACAAGAGCGGAAGTACCACCCTCATCCGTTCCACCATCTCCGGCCTCATCCTGGACGTGCCGGTGAAAGTGGGTAACTCCGTCACCATGTCCAACACCTTCAACGACGGTACCACCATCGCCACCGTGGCCAACATGGACGACCTCATCTTCGACGGCAACATTGACGAGACCGAGGTGGGGATGCTTCACATCGGCCTGCCCGTGCGCATCACCGTGGGCGCCCTGCAGGACCTGACGTTCGACGCCGCCCTGGAATACATCTCCCCCAAGGCCACCGAGTCCGGCGGCACCAACCTCTTCGAAATCAAGGCTTCCGTGAAAGTTCCGGCCGATGTTACCATCCGCAGCGGCTACAGCGCCAATGCCGAGATTGTGCTCCAGAAGGCTCAGGACGTGCTCACCCTGAGCGAGAGCGCCATCCAGTTTGACGACGACGAAAAGACCTTCGTGTATGTGAAGGAGAACAACGACTGGGTGAAGCGTCCCGTGGTCACCGGCCTGTCCGACGGCGTCACCATCGAAATCAAGGAAGGCCTATCGGCCTCCGATGTGGTCCGCGGCCCGCAAATCATTAACGGTAAGTAAGCCATGAAAGCACTGCTCATTGCCCTGGCGGTCCTTACCGCCCCCACCGACACCCTGCCGGATCTGTCCCACTCCTGGACCCTTCAGGAATGCATCGACTGGGCCATGGACCACAACCTCACCGTGGCCGGCAGCGAGATCTCCCTAGAAAACAGCCGGATAGACGAGAATTCGGCCCGCATGGCCTGGCTGCCTTCCGTGAACGGTTCCGTGGGTGAGAACTTCAGCTTCGGCCGAGGCATCGGCGGCAACAACACCTATGAGAGCGGCAACTCCTCTTCCACCAGCTTCTCTGTGGGCGCCAACATGACGCTGTTCGACGGCCTGGCCACACCCCGCCGCATGCAGCTGGCCAAACTAAACCTGGACGCCGCCACGGCCGACCTGGAAAAAGCCCGTGACGACGTGAGCGTACAGGTGGCCCAGGCCTATATCCAGATCCTCTACAACTTCGAAATCCGCGACGTGGCTGCCCGGCAGGTTACCATTGATTCCCTCCAGGTAGAACGACTGCAGGGGCTTTTTGACACCGGTAAGGCATCGGCCGCCGAAGTGTCCCAGCAAAAGGCTACCCTGGCGCAGAGCCGCGTCACGCTCATCCAGGCCGACAACAACATCCGCGCTTCCCTCCTGGACCTGGCCCAGCTGCTGGAATTCCCTTACTGGGAAGGCTTCTCCGTGGTAAGGCCCAACGTTTCCTTCGCATCGGCCCTTATCCCCCACCCGGACGAGATTTATGCCGAAGCCCTGGGCGTACGTCCTGCCATCAAGGCCGAAAAACTGCGCCTGGAAGGAGCCCAGAAGCAGATCCAGATTGCCAAGGCGTCCTACTACCCCTCCCTTTCCCTGGGCGGTGGCGTGGGCACCAACTACTACACCAGCTTTGCCACGCAGAGTTTCTGGAATCAGCTCAATTCCAACTTCAGCAAATACGTGAGCCTGTCGTTGAGCATTCCTATCTTCAACCGGTTCAGCGTGCGCAACCAGGTACGGAGCGCCAAGCTGCAGTACCAGGCCCAGCAGGTTCAGCTGCTCCGCACGCAGCACAGCCTTTATAAGGAGATTCAGCAGGCCTGGAATTCGGCCGTAGCTTCCCAGGCCAAGTACGAAGCCTCCCTGGAGGCCTCCGCCGCGGCCGAAGACGCCTTCGAGCTCACCAAGGCCAAGTACGAGAACGGCAAGGCCACCATCACCGAATTCAACGAATCGCTGGCCCGCCTGGTCAAAGCCCAGTCCGACTCCGTCCAGGCCACCTACGAATGCCTCTACCAAACCTCTCTGGTTGAATTCTACCGCGGAGGCCAGCTGAAATTGTAGCCCGGGAGGGACCGTTACCAGCTGATGGCCGGTTGCTTGAGGGCCTCGTGGAGCTGGGTGTCGTAGCGGACGCGGACGCGGATGCCGGCCATCTGGAAGTAGTAACGGACCACAATCTCTTCCTCGATGAAGGGGATAATCTCGTCCTTCTTCAGGCGCAGGAAAGTGGCCTTGTCCATGTCCAGGGACTTCTCCAGGGCCGAAAGCTCCGAGGAAACGGCTTCTGTGAGGCCGTCTTCCGAGAGGGCTTTCTTCATGTCGTCAAACAAAGCCCGGGCCGACGAACGGTAGTCGAACTCCTTGTCGGAGGCGAAGGCCACAAAGTCCTCATAGTCCGTGAAGTGGAAATCGTCCACGGGGGGGATACTCTCGTGCTCGCAGACATACTTGAGGGCATACTGTTCCACGATTCCGTTGAGCACAAGAGAATAGGTAAGGCGGGAGTAACGCTGGCCTTTCACGGTAAAGTCCGGGGTGATGCCGCCGCCGTCACGCACCTTGCGGCCATGGGCCGTGGTGAATTCGTGGGTAAGGGAGTCCGGGATATGGCCTACGGATCCGTCTTCGTTGCGGTGGGAGTAGTCAATGGCCTGGACGCATCGGCCGGAAGGCGTGTAATACTTGGCGGTGGTCACCTTGAGCTGGCCGTCATAGGGAAGCGGGCGGATGCTCTGCACCAGACCTTTGCCATAGGTGCGGGTGCCCACGATGGTGGCGCGGTCGTAATCCTGCAGGGCGCCGGAAACAATTTCCGAGGCCGATGCACTGCCGGAATCCACCAGAATCACAATGGGAATCTCGGTGTCCACGGGGTCCGAGGTGGTCTTGTAAACCTCCTCGGA
Source organism: Bacteroidales bacterium (assembly GCA_017617475.1). The sequence continues at coordinate 32,754 of JAFZWC010000031.1, read as the reverse complement.
GCCGGCGGCGCGACCCTTGGCAGTTACCACCACCGAGCCGCGGGGCACGAACAGCGACACAATGTTCACGGCCTCGTTAAGCAGGCCGCCGCCGTTTCCGCGCAAATCCAGCACCAGGCGCTTCATGTCGTACTTCTTGAGGATGTGATAGGCGTCCCGGACGGTCTGGCCCACGCCGTCGGTGAACTTGTCCAGAAGGATATAGCCATCCGTATCGTTGAGCATGTCCACATACTGTACGGAAGGGAGGGAAATGCGCTCGCGCACCACGGGAACATCAAGGGTTTCGCCGCGCAGTTTTTTTACCGTAAGCACCACGGTGGTGCCGGGTTTTCCCCTCATGCGTTCGCTGCTCTCGGCGCTGGTGAGGCCGTGGGTCGATACGCCGTCAATGGCAAGTACCTCGTCGCCGCAGCGGAGGTTCGCCCGGGCAGCCGGAGAATTGAAATAGGGCTCGTTGATAATCACGTTCCCGTTTACGTCCGGCTTGTAAATAACCGCACCGATGCCTCCGTAAGTATTGGTGAGCTGCATCTGGAAATCTTCCCTCTCCTCTTCCGGAACATACTGCGTATAGGGATCCAGGGCCGACAGCATGGCATCCACGGCGGCACGCTGGATGCGTCCCACCTCCAGGGAATCGACATAGGAGCGGTTGAGCTCCTTAAGGATGGAATTGTAAACCTCCACCCATTTGGCCATGGTAAAGCTCTTGGACTGGGCCGATGCCACCGGCACCGAGGCAAAAAAGAAGGCCGCAAGGGCCGATAATATAATGGTTTTCTTCATTTTACTGTTCGTCATTTTGGCTGAACCATTCATCTTCAAAGAAGATGCCAGTGAACAAAGATACGAAAATTATCACTATCTTTGCGCCCGGTTAGAAATTAGTGTATTTTATGAAGATTGTTTTCGCAACGGGCAATCCCGGAAAAATCCGGGAAGCAGAAGAAATTCTGGGCGAGGGGTTTGAGCTCGTTACCCCCGCATCGCTGGGTATTACGGAAGAGATCCCGGAGACGGGAAATACCCTCAGGGCCAACTCCATGCAGAAGGCCGACTACATCTACAAAAAAACCGGACTCCCTTGTTTTGCCGATGATTCCGGCCTGGAAGTAGACATCCTGGGCGGTGCCCCGGGCGTGGAAACCGCCCGCTACGCCGGTCCCGAGAAAGATCCCAAGGCCAACATGGCCAAACTGCTCACGGAAATGGCTCGCCGGGAAAAAGAGGCCTCCATGGCCCGCACCAATGGTGTTTCCACGGCCAAGGCCAACCGTAACGCTCGCTTCCGCACCTCCGTCACCCTGGTTGTGAACGGAGAACATCACTTCTTTGACGGTGTGATGGAAGGTCACATCGCCTTTGCTCCCGCCGGTCGCGGCGGTTTCGGCTACGATCCCATCTTCGTCCCCGAAGGATACGAGAAAACCAACGCCCAGCTGGGTGAAGCGGTGAAAAACACCATCTCTCACCGTGGCAAAGCCCTGCGGGCCATGGCGGAATATCTCCGCGGCTAATGGCTGGGGAGGTAATAGATTTAATTGTATTATCTACCACGAAAGTGGGAGAAAACGCGCTGGTCGTCCATACCCTTTCCAGGGAGTGGGGCCGGCGTGGTTTTTTGGTGCGTTCCGGCGCCAAGGCCGGCATGTCACGCTTCCTTCCGCTCAATATCCTGGAGGCCGAGGTGGTGGAAAACCCCAAGAGTGAACTCTGGAGCCTCCGCAATATCGGCCCAAAAGAAGCCCTTAACGGCATCCGGAACAACATTCACAAGAACACCATGACCCTGTTCCTCTCCGAGGTGCTGCTGCGAACCCTCAAGGACGGCACCAACGAGGACGGGCTCTTTGAGTGGTGTGTTGGCAGCATCCTTACCCTGGATGCCCTGGAAAGCGATTTCTCCAATTTCCACATCCGTTTCCTGCTGGAATTTGCGGGAGCGCTGGGATTCCGGCCCACCCTGCAGGATATAGCGCCTTTCGCCGGAGAACACCTGGCGCGCCTGAAGCCTTTTCTGGAGACCAGCTTCGAGGAATCCATGCTCCTTCCCCTGTCCGGGGAAAACAGGAACGCCCTCTGCGACGTCCTGCTCCAGTATCTTTCCTATCACACCGACACCAACATACAGGTCAAGTCCCTGCAAGTGCTTCGCGAGTTGTACCGCTGACGGATTTTGCGTATCTTTGTATGATTTAATACACAGATATGTCCAAACGCAAAAACAGCCCCAACCGCAAGAATCACAAGAAAGCGCGCGTAGTCCCCGAATTCGAGGGAAAAGTGCTCATGTCCCGCGACGGATTTGCCTTCGTGCGCATTGAAGGGCAGGAAGAAGACGTTTATGTGAAGGCTTCCAAAACCCGGGGAGCCTTGCACGGTGATATTGTGCGGGTAGCTGTAACACAGGAGAAAACCGGCACGGCCAAGCGCCGCAGCGGAGAAATCATCTCCATAGTGCAGAGGAGCGACCGTCCCTTTGTGGGCCTGCTGCACATTGTGGGAAACCAGGCCTGGGTGCTCATGAGCTCCAAGACCATGCCCTATGACATTTCCGTCCCGGTGCCGGAAGGCGGCGTGCGTGGCATGAAGGTGGCGGCGGTGGTAGACGGCTGGGAGCGCGGAGCCGCCGGTCCTTTCGGCCATGTGGTTGACGTTTTGGGCATGCCCGGAGAGAACGAAACCGAGATGCACGCCATCCTGGCGGAGTTCGGCCTCCCTTACCGCTTTGAAAAGAACGTGGAAAATGCGGCCGATGCCATCTCGGAAGAAATTACCGACAAGGACCGCGCGCACCGCAGGGATTTCCGCAAGGTGCTCACCTTCACCATAGACCCTACCGACGCCAAGGACTACGACGACGCCCTCAGTTTCCGCAAACTGGACAACGGCAACTTCGAGGTGGGTATCCACATTGCCGATGTCACCTGGTACGTGAGGCCGGACACGGCGGTGGACAGGGAGGCCCAGGCCCGCGGCACTTCCGTGTATCTGGTGGACCGCACCGTTCCCATGCTGCCGGAGAAACTCTCCAACAAACTGTGCTCCCTGCGCCCCCACGAGGAAAAGCTCACCTTCAGCGCCGTGTTTGAGATTACGCCCCAGGGCAAGGTTTTCAACCCCTGGTTCGGCCGTACCAACATCATTTCCGACTACCGCTTTGACTACGAACTGGCCCAGGCCATCATCGAGGCCGGCGACGCCGCCATGGAGCAGGAATTCGGCCAGGGAAGCGAGTGTGGATTAGTCCCGGCCGATATCAAGGAAGCCGTCCTCACCCTCAATAAGATAGCCTTGAAGCTTCGCAAGAAGCGCTTCGCCGCCGGCGCCGTCAACTTCGACCGCCCGGAGATGAAGGTAGACATTGACGAGAACGGCAAGCCCATCGGCGTGCATCAGAAGTTCTCCAAGGAGGCCAACTGGCTCATCGAGGAATTCATGCTGCTCGCAAACCGCAACGTGGCCGAATATGTGGCCACCGGCGGCAAGATGAATGGCAAGGCCCAGTCAAAGGCCAAGACCTTCGTCTACCGTATCCACGACGAACCCAACATGGAAAAGTTGGGCGGCCTGCGGGACTTCGCCGGCAACCTGGGTCACAAGATGGGCCCCATCGGCAACGGAAAAGACATTGCCCTGGCCCTGAACCAGCTTATGGTGGAGGTCAAGAACAAGCCTGAGATGGGCGCCATACAAATCCTGGCCTTGCGTTCCATGGCCAAGGCCTGCTACTCCGTAGACAATATCGGCCACTATGGCCTTGCCTTCGATTTCTATACCCACTTTACCTCGCCCATCCGCCGCTATCCGGACATGATGGTGCACCGCCTGCTGGCCCGCTATCTGGCGGGAGGGGATTCGGCCAATGCCGACTATTACGCCCTCCAGTGCAAACACGCCTCGGAACGCGAGGTGGTGGCCGCCGAGGCCGAGCGCGAAAGCATCAAGTACAAGCTGGTGGAATTCATGCAGGACAAGGTGGGCCAGGAGTTCGACGGCCACGTATCCGGCGTTACCGAGTGGGGTATTTACGTGGAAATCGAGCCCACCAAGATCGAGGGCATGATTCCCTACCGCACCATCCGCAGCGATTTCTTCATCTTCGACGAAGACCATTACCGTGCCGTGGGCCGCAGGAGCCACCGGATCATCCGCCTGGGCGACGCCCTGCGCATCCGCGTCAAGAACACCTCCCTGGAGCAGAAGCTCCTGGATTACGAACTGGTGGAAGACCTGCCGGAGATTCCCATGGCCGATGAGCCCGAATCCCCCGAGGCCGACATGGAACGCGCCATGGCCCAGCACGAACGCCGCCCCCGCCGCAAACGCAAATAATAACCAAACTATATGAAAAAGATTCGCCGTTCTACCATTGAGGCATTTGTTTTTCTGGCCGTGCTGGTCCTGGCCTTTGTGCTGCTGGGCAGCCGTATGGGCAGTGCCAACATGGTCAAGACCATCATGAACACGGCCCACGACCTGCTGCTGAACACCGTGTTCTACCTCATGGGCATAACCGTCCTCACCGGAGCCCTGTCCAAACTGATGTCGGAGTTCGGCGTGGTAAACCTGCTGGAGCGGGTGCTGCGCCCTCTCATGAAGCCGCTGTATAACCTTCCGGGCGTAGCTGCCCTGGGCGGCGTCATGACCTTCCTGTCCGACAACCCGGCCATCATAGCCCTGTCCAAGGACAAGAAGTTCTCTTCCTATTTCAAAAAGTATCAGTTGATTTCGCTCACCAACTTCGGAACGGCCTTCGGCATGGGTTTCGTGGTTATCATCACCATGGTGGGCTATACCCAGGTGGCCGCCGCCTTGGTGGGCCTGCTGGGCGCCATCTGCGGCTCCATCATCTCTACCCGCCTCATGCAGCGCAGCTGCCTCAAGGACTATCCCGAACTGGATTCTCCCGTAGCCGCCACCATTGAGGAAGAGATTCCGGAAACGGTTGAGAAGCAGAAGAAAGACGGCGTGTTCATGCGTTTTCTGAACGCCATCCTGGACGGTGGTAAGAACGGTGTGGAACTGGGCCTGCAGATTATTCCGGGCGTGCTCATCATCACCACAGCCGTTATCATGATTACCTTCGGCCCCGGTGACGGTGGCGTGTACGACGGTTCCTCCTCGCAGGGCGTGCCCGTCCTTCCCTGGCTGGCCGAGAAGATTCACTGGGTATTCGAATGGCTGTTCGGCTTTACCAACATGGAGCTCATAGCCTTCCCCATGACGGCACTGGGTGCCGTGGGTGCCGCCCTGGGCCTGCTGCCCACCTTCAACGCCGCCGGCATTCTGGACGGCAACGCCATTGCGGTATTCACCGCCATCGGCATGTGCTGGAGCGGTTATCTCTCTACCCATACCGCCATGCTGGACTCCCTGGGCTACCGCAAGGTCATTTCCAAAGCGCTGGGAGCACACACCATTGCCGGTCTGTGCGCAGGCATCATTGCCCACTTCCTATATTTATTGATAAGTCTTATCTAAAGACAGATCCTTCGGCCCTGCGTGCCTCAGGATGACAAAGACGAAGTCCAGATATACAGTTTGTCGCCGCGCCTCGGATGGATCCTTTCACCGGGTGCGGCGTCTCCGTTTACCTGGTCTACCGGCATGGAATCCAGGGGCACGGCTATGGAGCAGCGGACGCCCTGGGGCACCTCGGAAACTGGTTTGAAGTCCAGCCAGAGGTCTTCTACCTTCATTTCCAGCATGCCCGTGGTGTTGCCTATGAACATGACCTCGTCGCCCTGGTGCAGCGGGGTGGCCTCCACCTGAATCTCGGCCACTCCTATCTTGGCGAACCAGTTGGTCACTTTTCCCACGTACACCTTGGTACGGGTGGCGCTGCTGCCGTACTTGGCGCTCCACTCGCCCATGGGTGCTCCCAGGTAATACCCGTCCCAGAAGCCCCGGTTGAAAACGGTGGCCAGGCGCTCCTTGTAGGAGGCCCCCAGTTCCGGGGTAAAGGTGCCGTCGGCCACGGCATCGGCAGCCTCGCGGTAACAGGCCGACGTAATCTTTACATAATCGGCACTCCGGGCCCGGCCTTCAATCTTGAACACCTTCACGCCCGCCTCCACGAACTTGTCCAGGAAATCGATGGTACAGAGGTCCTTGGGTGACATCAGGTACTTGTTGTCAATGTGTACCTGGAAGCCCGTCTCGTAGTCTGTGACCACGTAACCCCGGCGGCACACCTGCATGCAGGCGCCGCGGTTGGCGCTTTCGCCATAGGCTGCCAGCGAAAGATAGCACTTGCCGGACGTGGCCATGCAGAAAGCCCCGTGCGCGAACATCTCAATGCGCACCAGCTGCCCGGAAGGGCCGCAGATATGCTCGGAAACAATGGCGTCGTGGATGGCTTTCACCTGCTCCAGATTGAGTTCCCGCGCCAGCACCACCACATCGGCCCATTGGGCGTAAAAACGCAAAGACTCTATGTTGGAAATGCTCAGTTGCGTAGAGATATGCACCTCCAGGCCGATTTTCCGGCAATAGAGGATGCAGGCCATGTCGGAGGCTATGATGGCATCTACCCCGGCGGCCTTGGCGGCGTCCAGCGTGTCGTAGGCCGCCTGGAGGTCTTCACCGAACAGGGTGATATTCAGCGTCATATAGCCCCGGATGCCGTATGCGCGGCAAATGCGCATAATCTCGGGAAGGTCTTCACGGGAGAAATTGTTGGCCGAATGCGAACGCATGTTCAGATGGCCGATGCCGAAATACACGGAATTGGCCCCGCCCTCTACGGCGGCCGTCAGGCAACCGAAATTGCCCGCAGGAGCCATTATTTCCAGTTCCCTCCGGTCCATCATTTGGCGCGGCCCACCAGGGAATCGGCAAAACGCTTCAGGGCCTCGAAGCCCGCGGCATCCATGGCTGCGGCGGAAGCCTTGGCAATGGCGTTGTCGCTCAGCTGGCCGATGGCCTCGCGTGCCGCATCGGCAATGCCCACGCCGGCATAGATGTCCATGACGCGGGCAATCTTGTCCTGCTTTTCCCCTTCCGTGACGGCGGGAGCGGCCAGGGCTTCTTCCAAACCCTTGGCACCCAGTTCGTTGGCCTTCACGGTGAGCCAGGACTTCTTTTCATTGAGAATGTCACCGCCTATGGGCTTGCCGAACACCTTCTGGTCTCCGTAGGCGTCCAGGTAATCGTCGGCCACCTGGAAGGCCAGACCCAGCTCGTAGCCGTAGTCGTACAGGCATTTCTGGCTACGCTCGTCGGCACCGGCGATGAGGGCGCCCATCTGGGCGGCGCAGGCAATGAGTACGCCCGTCTTGAGGCCGATCATCTGCATGTACTCGTCCATGGGCACTATGCCGCGCTGCTCAAAGTCCATGTCCAGCTGCTGGCCGTCGCAAACTTCGGCCGCCGTCTTGGAGAAGAGCGCCAGCACCTGCGGCAACACCGCGGGGGGCGCCTGGGCCACGCGCTTGTAGGCGTCAATGCACATGACGTCGCCGCTCAGGATGGCAGTGTCTTCGTTCCACCTTTTCCACACCGTGTCGTGGCCGCGGCGCAGGGGGCTGCGGTCCATGATGTCGTCGTGGATGAGGGTGAAGGTATGGAAGACCTCCAAGCCCGCTGCCGGCTGCAGAATAGACTGATTAAGTTCCTGAGCATAAACGCCATACGTGGTAAGGCACAGCCGGGGACGGATGCGCTTCCCGCCAATGGCCACCATATAGCGGAGAGGGTCGTACAGGCCCGAGGGCTCTGCCTGGAACTCAATGTTTTGAAAAAGGTCGGCAACGGCCTTGTCAAGGACGGCTTCTGTAATCATGGAATGCGATATTTGTGCAAAGATAGGCATTTTTCTTTTAAGGGAATAATGTGTATCTTTGTTGATAACACAAACCACAACCCCTTATGCATGCATTTCCCGGCAAATGGATAGCCTCGCTGGCTGCCGTTATCCTCATTCTTTCCTGCGGAGAAAAGACGCCCGCGTACAAGGACGCCGGCAAGAGCGCCCAGGAAAGGGCCGACGACCTTCTCTCCCGCATGACCCTGGACGAAAAGCTGGGACAGCTGCTATGCCCGCTGGGCTGGCCGATGTATGAGAAGGATGGAGCCACTGTCCGCATCACGGACAATTACCGGGACTTTGTGCAGAAGCAGCACGGGGGCATGCTATGGGCCACCTTCAGGGCCGACCCCTGGACCCGCAAAACCCTGGAAACCGGTCTGAATCCCCGGCTGGCCGTGCAGGCGTACAACGCCCTGCAGCACTATGCCATTGACTCCACCCGCCTGGGCATTCCCATCATCCTGGCCGAGGAAGCCCCTCACGGACACATGGCCATAGGCACCACCGTGTTCCCTACCTCCATCGGCCTCAGCGCCACCTGGGACCCCGAACTGCTGGAGCAGGTGGGGCAGGTGATAGGCTCCGAGCTCATGGCCCAGGGCGGCACCATCGGCTACGGCCCGGTGATTGACTTGAGCCGCGAACCCCGCTGGTCCCGCGTGGAAGAAACCTACGGAGAAGACGTATACCTTACCTCGCAGATGGCATCGGCCATGGTGCGCGGCACCTCTTCAAAGGGCGTCATCTCCACCCTCAAGCACTTCGTGGCGTACGGCATTCCCGAAGGCGGCCACAACGGCAGCCCCTCGCACATCGGCCCCCGGGACCTGGAAGAGAACGTTCTGCCCACCTTCAAGGCCGCCATTGACAACGGCGCACTGAGCGTCATGACCAGCTACAACACCATCGACGGTATACCCACCACCTGCAACCCGGAACTGCTGACGGGCGTTCTGCAAGACCGCTGGAACTTCCGGGGCTTCGTGGTGAGCGACCTGGAAAGCATCGACGGCATCTACACCAGCCATCACGTGGCCAAAGACCGCCAGGAAGCCGGCGAAATGGCCCTCAAGGCCGGTGTGGATGTGGACCTGGGCGCTCACTGCTATCCCCTCCTCAAGGAATCCGTAGAGAGCGGCCGCCTGGACATGGCCTATGTTGACCGTGCCGTCAGACGCGTGCTTATCCGCAAGTTCGAGGCCGGCCTCTTTGACAACCCTTATCTGCCGGAAGATTCGGCCGACGGCGTGCGCAGCGCAGAAAACCTGGCCGTGGCCGCACAGGCCGCCCGGGAAGGCGTCACCCTCCTGAAGAACGACGGCGTACTGCCGCTGAGGGCCGGGACGCGGATTGCCCTCATCGGCCCCAATGCCCACAACATGTACAACCAGCTGGGCGATTATACCGCCCCGCAGGAGCCCGCCAGCGTGATAACCATGCTCACGGGCCTTCAGAACGCCGGGGCCGCCGTCACTTACGTAAAGGGTTGCGCCGTCCGGGACACCAAGAGCAATAACATAGCCGAGGCCGTCCAGGCTGCCCGGAAGGCCGATGTGGCCGTAGTGGTGGTAGGCGGCTCGTCGGCCCGCGACTTCCGCACCAAATACATTGACACCGGCGCCGCCGTGGTGGACCAGACCGCCGTCTCCGACATGGAGGCCGGTGAAGGCTTCGACCGCAGCACCCTGGACCTGATGGGCCTGCAACCGCAGCTGCTCAAGGAACTCAAGGCCACCGGTACGCCGCTGGTGGTGGTATACATAGAAGGCCGGCCGCTGGACAAAAAATGGGCGGCCGATAACGCCGATGCCCTGCTCACCCTCTGGTACCCCGGAGGCGAAGGCGGAACAGCCCTGGCCGACGTGCTCCTGGGCCGGTACAACCCTGCCGGACGCCTGAGCGTGAGCGTGCCCCGCAGCGTGGGCCAGCTGCCCGTATACTACAACCGCAAACTCCCCTACAGCCACGACTACGTGGAAGAAAGCGCCGCTCCGCTGTACCCCTTCGGGTATGGGCTCAGCTACACCACGTTTGAATATAGGAATTTGAGATTTCTCGACTACGCTCGAAATGACAAGGGCGGCGCTCGAAATGACAGTCTTGTCATCCTGAGCGATAGCGAAGGATCTGTTTCCTTATCCGTAGACATTACCAACACCGGCAACATGGCCGGTGACGAAGTGGTGCAGGTGTATATCCGGGACCTGGTGGCCTCAACGGCACGGCCGCGGAAGCAGCTCTGCGCTTTCCGGCGCGTGAAAAACATCCCGGCCGGGGAAACAGTCACCGTTACCCTTCCCCTGGACCGCAGCGCCTTCGAGCTGGTGAACCCCGCCATGCAGCGCGTGGTGGAACCCGGAGAATTTGAAATCCAGGTGGGTGCCTCCTCCGACGACATCAGATTAAAACAAACCATCCTCTATGAATAGCCTCATCCTCCTGCTGACCGCCGTCCTTCCCTACTGGCAGGACCCTCAGGTCACCTCCGTGAATGCCGAAACCCATCGCACGGAAATCGTTTTCTTCGCCGACCGGGCCGACGCCCTCACCAAGGGTTTCCGGGCCAGCGAGAATTACAAAAGCCTCAACGGCACCTGGGATTTCAAGTATTTTGACGACCACCGGGTAATGGAGGAATCCCTCTGGAGCCCGCTGAACTGGGACAAGATCCAAGTGCCCGGCAACTGGGAAGTCCAGGGCTGGGGCACCGCCATCTACACCAACATTCCGTACGACTTCTGCCCGGAGAATCCCGTTGCGGGCGTACTGCCGGAAGTGGTTCCCGCCGCCCTGTATCACCGCACCTTCACCGTGCCCGAGGGTTGGAAAGGCCGCGAGGTGTACTTGAACCTGGCCGGGACCAAGAGCGGTACCTATGTGTATGTCAACGGCCAGGAAGTAGGCTACTGCGAAGACTCCAAGGACCTGGCCCGCTTCCGCATCACGGACGTGCTCAAGCCCGGAGAGAACGAGCTTCTGCTCCGCATCTACCGCTACACGCAGGCCTCCTGGCTGGAAGACCAGGACTTCTGGCGCATTTCCGGTCTGGAGCGTGACGTCTACCTCTCCAGCGAGAAAGTCCACAACGGATTCAACTTCACCGTAGTATCCACCACCACGCCCGACTTCCAGGCCGGCCTGTTCCAGCTCAGGATGCACGCCGACGTTCCCACCGAGGTGTTCTACGAGCTTCTGGACGCCCAGGGATCGGCCGTGGCCGACGCCATCTTCGAGTTCTCCGGCGACATCCTCACCGTGACGGACACCATCCCCGGCGCCCGCCTCTGGACGGCCGAAACTCCCAACCTGTACACCCTGGTGCTCAAAGTGAACGGCGAATACACCCGCTTTCACGTGGGCTTCCGCCATCTGGAAATAAAGGAGATTCCCGATCAAAAGGACGGCCGCATGGTCAAGGCCTTCCTGGTGAACGGCCAGCCCGTCAAATTCAAGGGCGTGAACCTGCACGAGCATAACCCTTACACCGGCCACTACATTACCCGGGAGAACATCCTACAGGACCTCAAGCTCATGAAGATGGCCAACGTAAACGCCATCCGCACCTGCCACTATCCGCAGTCCCGGGAATTCTACGAGCTGTGCGATTCCCTGGGCTTCTACGTGTACGACGAGGCCAACATCGAGACCCACGGATTCGGCTACGAGCCCTCCAAGACCATGGCCAACATGACGGCATGGCTTCCCAAGCACATGGACCGCACCCTGAACATGTACTACCGCACGGCCAATTACCCCTGCGTCACCATTTTGTCGCTGGGCAACGAAGCGGGCAACGGCCTCAACTTCTACGAGACCTACAAGACCCTCAAGGCCCTGGAAAAGGACGGCATGAACCGTCCCGTGGTGTACGAGCGGGCCGGGCGGGACTGGAATACCGATTTCACCAACCCCATGTATCCCGGCACCGACTGGCTCAAGCGGATGGGTGAGACCTACTCCGAAAAGCCCATCGCCCTTTGCGAGTACTCCCACGCCATGGGCAACTCCAACGGCTCCATCGACTGGATGTGGGACCAGTTCTATGCCCACACGCATCTGCAGGGCGGCTTCATCTGGGACTGGGTGGACCAGGGCCTGTACGACAAAGAGCGCGGCTGGACGTACGGCGGAGACTATGGGGAGAATGCTCCCTCCGACGCCAACTTCTGCTGCAACGGCCTGGTGAACCCCGACCGTGACCCGCACCCCGGCTTTTACGAGATTAAGCACGTCTACCAGAACGTGACCATCCATGCCGTAGATGCCGAGAACGGCGTTTTCGAAATCTTCAACCGCAACTACTTCACGGACCTGAAGCCCTACTCCGTCAAGTATTGGGTAGAGCGGGACGGCAAGCGCCCCTTCTGGTGGCTCAAGCACAAAAAGCACTTCGGCACCGCCGCCCAGACGGCCGAGACTTTCCAGGTGAAACTTCCCAAGATGAACAAACCCGGCGAGTACCGCATTTTCTTTGAGGTATCCACCGCCCAGGAAATGCCCCTGCTGGAGAAAAACGCCATAGTGGCCTGTGACGAGGCTCTTCTCAAATCCAACCCCGCCCCCCGCAAGGCGCGCGTAGCCAAGGGCAACCTGGAATTCACCAACGGAGACACGCAGGTGGTGGTCCGCGGCGCCAACGTAGAGCTGGTGTTCAACAAGGTGGACGGCTTCGTCAAGTCCTGGAAAGTGAAGGGGGCCGACCTGGTGGATCCCACCTTCGGCATCCGTCCCAACTTCTGGCGCGCCCCCATCGACAACGACTATGGCAACAACGCCCCCGTCCGCACCGCCCAGTACAAGGAGCCCGGCAAGCCGGATTCCGTAGAGGCCGCCAAGCAGGCCGATGGCTCTGTGGTCATTAACGTGAAAGGCCAGGGCGTCCGTGCCTCCGAACAATACGTCATCTACCCCGACGGAACCCTGAAGATCCAGGTCCAGACGGCCCCCGGTACCGACAAGAACGTGGAAATCCCCCGCCTGGGCTTCCGCCTCAGGGTGGCCGACGACGCCTTCCGTTACTTCGGCCGCGGCCCTGTGGAGAACTACTGGGACCGCGCTTCCTGCACCTTCAAGCGCATCTGGGAATCCTCGGCATCGGCCGAATACTATCCCTATGTCCGTCCCCAGGAAACCGGGCACCATACAGACACCGACTGGCTGGCCATCGGCGGCCTGTCCGTGGTTCGTACGGAAGCCCATCCCTTTGAATTCAATGCCTTGCGCATGAGCATAGAGGATTTGGACGGCGGCATGCAGAAGTCCCAGACCCACCTTTGCGACGTGCACCCCCGCGACTTTACCGAACTGTGCATAGACTACCTCCAGAGCGGCGTGGGCGGTTACGACAGCTGGGGCGCCCGTCCGGAGAAGGCCCGCACTCTCTGGAATACCGAAAGCTATTCCTACTCCTTTATCATGACTCCCGAGAAACCCGAAAAAGCCATCCGATATGAATAAATGGATTCCTGCGCTGGCTCTGGCCCTAGTGCTCACCGCCTGCGAAGAAAAACCTTACGGTGCCCTTCCCTCACCCCAGCAGATAGCCTGGCAAGACATGGAAATGACCATGTTCTGCCACTTCGGCCCCAATACCTTCACGGGGCTGGAATGGGGCGAAGGCACCGAGGCCGAAGACCTCTTCAACCCCACCGACCTGGACTGCCGGCAGTGGGCCCGCACCGCCAAGGCAGCGGGCTTCAAGGGCATTATCATCACCGCCAAACACCACGACGGCTTCTGCCTCTGGCCCAGCCCCGTCTCTACGCACACCGTGCGGGAGAGTTCCTGGCGCGGCGGCCAGGGCGACGTGCTGAAGGACCTCTCCGAAGCCTGCGCGGCGGAGGGAATCAAGTTCGGCGTATACATCTCGCCCTGGGACCGGAACGACCCCCATTACGGAACACCTGCCTATAACGACGTCTTCGTCCAGACCCTGGAAAGCGTGCTGGGAGGCACCTACGGGCCGGTTTTCGAGCAGTGGTTCGACGGAGCCAACGGCGAAGGCCCCAACGGAAAGAAGCAGGTATACGACTGGCCGCTCTTCAACGGAACGGTCCTCAGGCTTCAGCCCCAGGCCATCATTTTCAGTGACGTAGGTCCGGGCTGCCGCTGGGTGGGCAACGAGGAAGGCCACGCCGGCCGCACCAACTGGGGAACCCTGAATGCCGAAGGCTTCACGCCCGGCCAGGGAGGCCCCTCCCGGGAATCCCTGAACGAGGGCGATCCGGGCGGCAGCGCCTGGATTCCGGCCGAAACCGACGTCTCCATCCGTCCGGGCTGGTTCTGGCGCGAGTCGGAGAACGACAAGGTCAAGACCGTGAACGAACTCCTGAAGATCTATTACGAGAGCGTGGGCCGCAACTCCCTGCTGCTTCTGAACGTTCCGCCCGACACCCGCGGCCACCTGCACGAGGTGGACTCCACCCGTCTGATGGAATTCCGCGCCGCGCTGGACCAGATCTTTGACCAGAACCTGGCCCTGGGCCAGAGCCGCAAAGGCCAGGTATGGACGGTGAAAGTCAACCCGGAGAAGCCCTTCAACCGCATTGTGCTCACCGAAGACATTGCCAAAGGTCAGCGCGTGGTTTCCTTCCTGGTGGAAGCCCGCACGGCCGATGGCTGGCAGCGCATAGCCGAAGAAAGCACCATCGGCCACAAACGCATAGTGCTGGTTCCCGAAACCTGCACCTCCGAGGTGCGGGTCACCGTTACCGACGCCATGGCCAAACCGTTGCTGGGGAGCATCGGCCTGTATTATGATCCCATTTATACCGAATAAACTATGAAACCCAATGTTGCCCTGGCCCTGGCCAGCGGCGGTCCGCGCGGCTTTGCCTACATTGGCGCCATCGAGGAACTGCAGGCCCGGGGATACAAGATTACATCCGTGGCCGGCGCCAGTGCCGGATCGCTGGTAGGCGGCATCTTTGCCGCCGGCGGGCTGGAAGCCTTCAAGCAGTGGCTCTTCGGCCTGGATCCCGTAAAGGTGATGACCCTCATGGACGTGTCCGTGAGCAAGAATTACCTGGTGAAGGGAGAAAAGGTAATCCGGGAAATCAAGAAATTCGTTCCGGACGTAAACATTGAAGACCTGCCCATTCCCTTCACGGCCATTGCTACGGACCTGTACACCGGCGAGGAAGTGATTTTCCGGGAAGGACCGCTGTTCAACGCCATCCGCGCATCCATTTCCATCCCGTCCATGTTCAAGCCCGTGGTGTGGAAAGGCCGCACGCTGGTAGACGGCGGCATGGTGAACACCTTCCCCCTCAACCGCGTGAAGCGCACCCCCGGCGACATCCTCGTCGGCTTCAACGTTAACCAGATTGACGCGGCCGAAATCCAGGGCTTCCTGGACAGCCGGGCCGCCATAGCCCAAGAGCGCGAGAGCGAGCGCAGCCTGCTGGCCCGCATCCAGTCGGGTCTGCAGCAGCGCCAGCTGGAGGCATCGGCCAGCAACAGCTGGATTCCCGTGGGGGCCGACGACAACTTCGCCTCCATCCTCCAGCGCAGCTTCGGCATCATGAACTGCAGCCTGGCGCGCATAGGCATTGAGCTTACGCCGCCGGACGTGCTGGCCAGCCTGCCCTTCGACTCCTACCACGGCGTGTACGGCTATTCCCACGCCGAGGAGATTGCCACCATCGGCCGCAAACTCATGGCCGATGCCCTGGACAAGTACGAGAAACAGAATGCCTAAAGCAGTCACCATCAAGGATATCGCCCGGGAAGCGGGGGTCTCGCCCTCGCTGGTCTCCTTCGTGTTCAACGGTAAGAACCGCGTGGGAGAAGAGACCCGCCGGCGCATCCTGGAAGTGGCCGACCGCCTGGGCTACCGCACCGGACAGGCTGCCAGGGTTCCCTGGCCCGCCGCCCGGCTCATCGGCGTCATTGTGCCGTCGCTGGACGCGGCGCCGCTGCAGGCACTCTCCGACTGCGCCTACCGCCGGGGCTACACCGTGCTGTTCGCATCGGCCCAGAACGACCCCGTGCGCTATTGCCACCTGGTGCGCGCCCTGGCCCAGAAAGGCGTGGAAGGCTTCGTGGCCTCCCCCCTGCCCGGCGAGGAAGAAGACTGCCTCACCGCCCTGGGCGTAACCGAAAAACCGTATGTTCCTCTGGGCTCCGACCCGGACCAAACCATAAAAGAATTAATAGAAAAGATATGAGCAAGCTTATCATTTCCGGAAACGCCCTCCCGGGCATGCCGTGGGAAGAACGCCCGGCCGGCTGCAACGCCCCCCTGTGGCGCTACAGTGCCAATCCCGTGATTCCCCGCAACCTCCTTCCGGACTCCAACAGCATCTTCAACAGCGCCGTGGTTCCGTTCAAGGACGGCTTCGCAGGCGTATTCCGTTGCGACGACACCAACCGCCGCATGACCCTCCACGCCGGCTTCTCCAAGGACGGCCTGCACTGGGATATAGAGCCCCACACCATTCAGTTTGAAGGGGCCGATCCCGAGGTGGGCCAGTGGGTCTACGGGTACGACCCCCGCGTGGCCTTCATCGAAGACCGCTTCTGGGTCACCTGGTGCAACGGCTATCACGGCCCCACCATCGGCATAGCCTGGACCACAGACTTCAAGACTTTCCACCAGGTAGAGAACGCCTTCCTGCCTTACAACCGCAACGGCGTGCTCTTCCCCCGCAAGATTAACGGCCGTTTTGCCATGCTCTCCCGCCCCTCCGACACCGGCCACACCGCTTTCGGAGACATTTTCTACAGCGAGTCGCCCGACATGGAGTTTTGGGGACACCACCGCCACGTGATGGCTCCCGCCCCGTTTGAGCAGAGCGCCTGGCAGTGCATGAAGATTGGCGCCGGCCCCGTGCCCATCGAAACCTCGGAAGGCTGGCTGCTGTTCCACCACGGCGTGCTGCACAGCTGCAACGGCTATGTGTACAGCTTCGGCAGCGCCCTGCTGGATCTGGAGCAGCCGTGGAAGGTGCTGGCCCGCAGCGGTCCCTACCTCATCTCCCCCCAGATGCCGTACGAATGCATGGGAGACGTTCCCAACGTGTGCTTCCCCTGCGCCGCCCTGCACGACCCCGCCACCGGCCGCATAGCTGTCTACTACGGCTGCGCCGACACCGTCACCGGCCTGGCCTTCGGCTACATTCCGGAAATTGTGGAGTGGACTAAGCGTACGAGTATTGTATAGGCCCCGTGGGTGCAAGTGTTTAATTATTAATATTTTAAGTGATTACCCCTGGGTAAAAATAGGTATGGGAAAATCGTTAAAGTTCTGGTTATTAGGCATTTGCCTCCACGCTGCACTTTTAGCTTCCGCCCAGACAGAATGGGTGAACCCGTTCATCGGCACATCTAACTTCGGTGCCTGCAATCCCGGGGCCGTGGTGCCCAATGGCATGATGAGCGTGAGCCCCTTCAACGTGATGGGCTCGCAGCTGAACACCTGGGACAAGGACAGCCGCTGGTGGAGCACACCGTATGTGGCCGAGAACAGCTTTTTCACCGGCTTCACGCATGTGAACCTGTCCGGCGTGGGCTGCCCGGAACTGGGCTCGCTCCTTACCATGCCCACCACCGGTCCGCTGCAGGTGGACTATCACATCTACGGCAGCGAGTACCGCAACGAGGTGGCGCATCCCGGCTATTATAGCGTAGAGCTTCTGAACGGCATCAAGGCCGAAGCCACCGCCACCACCCGCACTTCCCTGGAGCGCTACACCTTCCCGGGCGGCGAGGGCAACATCCTGCTGAACCTGGGCGAGGGCCTCACCAACGAGAGCGGCGCCACCGTGCGCAGGGTGAGCGACACGGAGATTGAAGGCGTCAAGCTCATGGGCACCTTCTGCTACAACCGCAATGCCGTGTTCCCCATCTACTTTGTGCTGCGCGTGAGCAAAGCGCCCGCATCGGCCGGCTACTGGAAAAAGCAGCGCCCCATGACGGCCGAAGCCGCCTGGGATGCCGACGCCGGCAAGTATAAAGTCTACGCCAACTACACGCGGGAGATGAGCGGGGACGACATCGGCTACTGGTTCCACTATGAGAATCTGCGCCCCGGCGAGCAGGTGCAGGTTCAGATAGGCGTGTCCTTCGTGAGCATTGCCAACGCCCGCCAGAACCTGTATGCCGAGCAGGAGGGCTTCAACTTTTCCACCGTCCAGAAGAAGGCCGATGCCGACTGGGCGCAGCACCTGGGCCGCATCAGCATTGAAGGCGGAACCACCGACCAGCGCACCATTTTCTACTCCGCCCTATACCACGCCCTTTTGCATCCCAACGTGCTCAACGACGTAAACGGCGAGTATCCCCTGATGGAAAGCGGCGGCACCGGCCGGGTGGCCAAAGGACACACCCGCTACACCGTGTTTTCCCTCTGGGACACCTACCGCAACCTGCACCAGCTCATGACTTTGCTGTGGCCGGAAAAGCAGGTGGACATGGTGCGTTCCATGATTGATCAGTACCGCGAGTGGGGCTGGATGCCCAAATGGGAGCTCTATGGCCGCGAAACCTGGACCATGGAAGGCGACCCCGCCATCTGCGTCATAGCCGACACCTGGCTCCGCGGCGTGCGGGACTTCGACATAGAAAAAGCCTACGAGGCGTTCCTCAAATCGGCCGATACCCCCGGCGCACAGAACCGCATGCGCCCGGACATCGACCCCTACGTGGAACTGGGCTATGTGCCGCTCAATTACTTCAGCGCCGATTTTTCCGGCGACAACTCCGTCTCCCATGCCCTGGAGTACTACGTGGCCGATTACGCACTGTCCCGCCTGGCCACCGACCTGGGCCGCAAGGAGGATGCCCAGCGCTTCTACCAGCGTTCCCTGGGCTACAAGGCGTACTGGAGCAAGGCCGACAAATGCCTGCGCCCGCGCTACAAGGACGGCAGTTTCCTCACCCCCTTCAATCCGGAAGACGGGGCCGATTTCTCCAACGCCCCGGGGTTCCATGAGGGCAGCGCCTGGAACTACAGCTTCGCCGTGCCGCATGATGTGCAGGGTTATGCCAAGCTCCAAGGCGGCACCAAGGCCTTTGTGAACAACCTCCAGCACGTGTTTGACGAAGGCCTGTATGACCCCGCCAACGAGCCGGACATTGTGTATCCGTATCTGTTCAGCCGTTTCAAGGGCTATGAACCCCGTACCTGGGCGGCCGTGGAAAGCATTCTGGCCAACCACTACAAGAACGCCCCGGACGGTATTCCCGGTAACGACGACACCGGCACCATGAGTGCCTGGGCCGTGTTCTCCATGCTGGGCATCTACCCCGACTGCCCCGCCGTGCCGGACTTCACCCTTACCCGTCCCACATTCCCCAAGGCCGTGGTTACGCTCCCGGACGGCCGGCAGCTAACCATTACAAAAGCATCGGCCCAGGCCAAGAAGGCCCTGGTCGATGGAAAAATCAAAGGTTACCGCATCTCCCACCAGGATCTGCTGAAAACCGGCAGGATTATTTGGAAATAAAAGATCCCCGGTCGGAGCCGGGGATGACACTACTTTATTGAATTCAGCACATTCAGCTTCCCGTCGTTCACGAGCTTTAGGACAAGCTCGCCGAAGAGGGTGTTCTGCCAGGCGAACCAGGGCCGGGTGAAGTTGGTGGCGTCGTCCTTGTGGAAACTCTCGTGGATGAAGCCCCGGCCGGCGTCGGTGCGCAGAAGCTGCTCCATGCAGGCCTTAATCTCGGCATCGTCCGTGGCGGTGAAAGCCTTCATCATAATGCTCATGGGCCAGATGACTTCCATGCCGATATGGGGACCGCCGATGCCCTCGCCGGCCTTACCCTTCCAGAAATAAGGGTTGGATGAACTCCAGACAAAGCGACGGGTGTTCTGGTAAACGGGGTCGGAAGCCATATCCGGAATCAGATAGGCCAGGGACAGCAGGGACGGCACATTGGCGTCGTCCATCAGATAGGAATTGCCGAAGCCGTCCACCTCAAAGGCATAGATGTCGCCGAACTCGGGATGCTTCACAACGGCATATTTCTTCAGGGCTCCTTCCACCTCCGTGGCCAGGGCGGTGGCACGGGCGGCCAGGGCGGGCTCCTTATTCACCTCGGCCAAAATCTCGGCCATCTGGCGCAAAATGCTCACGGCAAAGAAGTTGGACGGAACCAGGAATTCGAACTGGGTAGCATCGTCGGAAGGACGGAAAGAGGAGGCGATAAGGCCGACGGGCTTCACGGGATGTCCCCTGCCCACGCGGGCCTTGGTGTCCAGCTGACGGTCGGTCTTACGAAGGAAGTAGTAAGGGCCGTCGCCTTCCTTGCGCTGCTGCACGGTGAAGGTTTCCAGGATATTGTCCACGGTCTTGAGCCACAGGTCGTCAAAGATGGAGGCGTCGCCCGTTACCTTCCAATAATGGTACGCCAGGCGCACGGGATAGCAGTGCGAGTCAATCTCCCACTTGCGCTCCCACACGTTGGGATCCTGCGGCTTGCCGGTCTCGTCGGGGTCACCGGCGTCGCCGGTAGGGCCCTGGTTGAAGGCATTGGCGTAAGGGTCGATATTGATGAGCGTAAACTGCTGCCTTATAACGCCAGCCAGCATGGTCTGCAGATGGGCGTCGTTGCCGCAAAGTTCCACATACGGCCACACCTGGGCGCCGGAATCGCGCAGCCACATGGCGTGGATGTCGCCGGTGTACACAAAGGTGAGGCCCGTTTCCTCATCAAAATGAACGGTGGTGTCCAGCGTGTTGGGGAAGCAGTTCTGGAACATCCAGCGCAGCTTGGGGTTGGTGAGCTGCGGGGCCACTTCGGCAATCTTGGCCTCCACGGCTTCGGACACAAACAGCCGGTCCTGGGGCGCAGGACGCTGGTCCGGGTATTTCTGCGCGCAGGCGCTAAGCGCCAGCAATGAAAAAATGGATATTACCAGTATTTTTTTCATATTCTCATGGTTTACAGATTCTTCGCTTCGCTCAGAATGACAATTGTGTCATACCGAGGCCCTCTGGGCCGAGTGTATCTTATTGACATTTACTCTTTACTGAAAGAGTAGGGTTTATCTTCGTCGGCTACGCCGCGCTTGTGGTTGGGCTCGGGGGACATCTTGAAGTGGAGCTTGGCGCCCTTCTGGAGGTCGGCCTGCTTTACGTAGTTGTGCGTCCAGGGTTCTCCGTTGAGGGTAAGTTCCTTTACGTAGAAGTTTTCGGCCGAATTGTCCGGGGCCTCTATGACCACATCCCTACCGTTCAGGTGCAGGGTGGCTTTCTTGAACAGGGGCGTTCCCAGGGCATATTCACCGCTGGCGGGGCACACCGGGTAGAAGCCCATGGCGCTGAACACGTACCAGGCGCTGGTCTGGCCGTTGTCCTCGTCGCCGCAGTAGGCATCGGCCCAAGGCGTGTAGAACTTCTCCATCACCTCGCGCACGCGGGCTTGTGTCTTCCAAGGCTGGCGGCTCCAGTCGTACAGGTACAGCATGTGCTGGATGGGCTGGTTGCCGTGGGCGTAGTTGCCCATACCCATCACCGTCATCTCAACAATTTCGTGGATGGGGAAGCCGTAGTAGCTGTCGTCGTACTTGGGCGGCATGGCAAACACCGTGTCCATCTGGGCATTGAAGGCGTCTTCGCCGCCCATGAGGCCGATGAGGCCCTCGATATCGTGGAACACGCTCCAGGTATAGTGCAGCGAATTGCCTTCGGTGAAGTCTCCTCCCCACTTGAGGGGGCTGAAGGGACGGCGGAAAGTACCGTCGGCCTTGCGGCCGTTCATGAGCTTATACTCGGCGTCGAACACGTTGCGGTAGTTGAGGGCGGCCTTCTTGTAAGGCTCCAGCTGCTCCTTGTCAATGTTCAGGGCCTGGCCCAGCATGTAGATGCACCAGTCGTCGTATGCATACTCCAGCGTACGGGCGGCGTTCTCGTTAATGCCCACGTCGCAAGGCACATAGCCCAGCTGGTCATAGTATTCCCAGCCCAGGCGGCCCGTGGAACTCACGGTGGGATGCACGGCATGGGCGTCATGCGTCACGGCCTCCCAAAGTTTGCCGATGTCGTAGTCCCTAATACCGGACAGATAAGCGTCGGCCACCACGGAGGCGCTGTTGTTGCCCACCATGCAGCCGCGGTGTCCGGGCGATGCCCACTCCGGCAGGAAGCCGCTCTCCAGATAGTCGTTCACCAGACCCTCCTGAACGCTGGAAGACACCTCCGGGAAAAGCAGGTTCATGAGCGGGAACAGGCTGCGGAACGTATCCCAGAAACCGGTGTCCGTATAGAAATGGCCTTCGTGCACCTCCCCGTCGTGGGGGCTGTAATGCTGGAGCTTGCCGAACATGCCGATCTCGGACAGATCGCGCGGGAACAGCAGGCTGCGGTACAGGCAGGTATAGAAAGTACGCAGATGGTCGATGTTGTCGTCCTCCACCTCAATCCTTCCCAGGGTCTGGTTCCAGGACGTCTGAGAGAACATCATCACCTCTTCGAAGGGGTCGTTCACTTCACCCAGGTTCAACCGGGCCTGCTCCATGCTGATGAAGGAAGAGGCTACCTTAAGCTGCACCTGCTGCCCCTTGACGGTGGGGAAAGAAACCATACCCACGTTTTCGGGCGTCTTCTCTACCGTGAAAGGAGTATCGCTCTTGATGAGGATGTAGTTGCAGAAGTTAGGGGCCACTCCCCCGTGGTTGTTCACCGCCCAGGCCATGATGGTATGGTCGTCCATCACTTCCACCTTGCCGCCTTCATAGGCGTCCACCACCAGATACGACTTCTCGCATTCCGGATAGGTAAAACGGAACCAGGCAGCATGGGATGTAGGCACCAGTTCGGCGGTTACGTCGTGATCGGCCAGATACACACTGTAATAATAAGGCTTGGCCACCTCCGTCTTGTGGGAGAACCAGCTGGCGCGCTGGTCCTGGTCGAAGTACGGACCCGTGGTCACCGGCATCAGGCTGAAGGCGCCGTAGTCGTTGATCCAGGGGCTGGGCTGGTGAGTCTGCTTGAAGCCACGGATGTGCGTGGCGTCGTAGCGGTACGTCCATCCGTCTCCGTTCTTGCCCGTCTGGGGTGTCCAGAAATGGGCGCCCCACGGAACGGCAATGGCCGGATAGGTATTTCCGGTACTAAGGTTATAGGTAGAGAGCGTGCCTCCCAGGGGATTCACGTACTCTGCCCAGTCGCCAATACCCTTGGAAGGGGTTTTAACGGAGGGCTGGGCGCACGCTGCCGCCAACAGCGCCAGTGCCGCCAAGGTTATTAGTTTGTGTCGCATACAATACGGCTTATTGCTCTTCTTCGTCCATTTTCTCCTTGACGTCGGAGCGCATCTTCTTGAAGAAATCGGCTCCGAAGCCATACCAGGCAACGGCCAGGAAACCGCCCACGAAGCCCCAGATGAGCACGCGCTTGGCGCGGCTGTTCATGGGAGCCTGGGGCAGCACGGCAGGCTGCACCACGGCATACACGGGCTTGTCTTCCTGGATCTTGGCCCGCGCCAGTTCACGCTGCTGGGCCATCTGGGAGTAAATCTGGTTGGCCAGGGAGGCTTCTTCCCGCAGGCGGTCCTTCTCGGCCGTGGCGCTCTGAAGGATAACGCTGCGGTCGTAGTCCACCGAACGGGCATAGGCGGCCTGCGCCTTCACCAGGTCGGCGTGGGCCTCGTCGGCCAGCATCACGTAGTATTCATAATCGGACGTGGCCTTCTTGGTGCGGTACTCGGAGACCACCTTCTGCAGGCGGTTGCACACCGTGTCGGCCAGCTGCTTGGCCATGAGGCGGTCGTCGGTGGTGACGGAGATGGTGGTAATGCCCGTCTTCTTGTCTACACTGGCCGATACGCTCTGGCCCAGAGCCTTCACCACAGCGGCCTGCTTGGGCGTCAGCTCCGTTGCATTGGCCACGCCGGTGTAGGGCTTCTCGTCCTTCTTGGGCTTGTAGTTGGGTTTGTCCTCGCCCGAGAAATGCTTGTACACGGTGGTGTGCATGGGTTTTACACCCTCTTCGGCCTGCTTCTCGCTCACATAGGAAGTAAGCGGAACGTCCAGCAGGGATACCAGGAAAGGTGTGCTCTGGCAAATCTCCGGGAACAGGGTGATGTTCATGGCGTCGGGGCCGGAAGAAACGGCGCCGCCCATGCCCAGCATGCTGGTGATGCTGCTGAGGCTGCTGCTGGCGCGGCCCTGCGTCTCGGGCGCCAGGGTCATGGTCACGTTGTACTGGCGCTTCATCATAAGGGCCGATACCACGCCCAGACAACCGAACACAAAGCCGATGAGGACAATCTGCTTCCAATGCTTGAGCAACTTGCTCAAGATTCCCATCCAGTCAATCTCCAGTTCGTCGTCCTGGTAGATGTTATTGTTGTTCTGGAGTTCTTCCATGGCTCAACTAGTTCTTCTTTAAGGAGTTGATCAAAGTAACCACCGTTACGCTCAGCGTACCCAGGGATGCAGCTGCCGAGCTGATGGAAATGAGGGTAGAAGGATCGAACTTCTTGCCCGTATCGGCCTTCTCCGGAACGAAGATTTCGGAGCCGGGTTCCACCTTGGACAAGGCACTTATTTTCTTGGCCCGGCCACCCATGTAAACCACATACTTCTTGGTCCTGCGGGCATTCTGGGAATAGCCACCGGCGGCGTCAATGTAATCGGCCACAGTCATCTTGTTGTTCCAGGTTACGGCAGTGGGATACATCACGGCACCGAAGACACGCACCACATTGGATTTGACGGGAATCTCCAACCGGTCATTCTCTCTCAAAATCACATCGGCTTCACTACCGGGATTGGCCAAAGCGGAAGGAAGGTCCAGGGCAATGCTATAATGGCGAGTACCGGTCTTGAGCGTATTGCGCCCTTCGTTAATGGCTGCTGTACTGTCAATCTGCTTCACCAGCAATTTCCCCAGTTCGCGGGCCTGGGTAATCTCCTCTTCCGTGGCTTCGCGAACCAGGCGGGCGCCCTTGAGATAGGCAAAGTCCGTGAGGCCGCCGGCCTTCTGAATGAGGTCAGTAACCCTTTCTTCACGGTTGGTAAGAGTATACTCCCCAGGGAAGTTCACTTCACCGGAAACGGTAAAGTGACGCTGTTCATTGTAGGAAGGGCTCTGATGCACCATCACTTCGTCGTAAGGCTCCAGGACAAAACTGCGGTCGCCGTCTGCCACCAGACCGTCCTTAAGGGAGAAGGAATACATTTCGCCTATATCGTTGGTTGCCACCAGGCCGTTGGCGTCCTTCTTGCGGCGGGTAACGTCCACACGGGAGGTGGAGGCACCATCCTTGAGGCCGCCGGCCATGATAATGAAGTCTTCAATGGTGGTATTCTCTGCGAACATGAAAGTGCCGGGGTTCTTCACCATGCCGGAAATGGTGAAGGTACCGCGGTCCTTGAGATCGTCGGAGCTGGCCACAAACAGTTCGTCGTTATTCTGCAGTACGAAGTCCGGTTTGGTGCCGGCCAGGATTTCCGTCAGGTTCAGGGAGAAGACTTCCTGCGTTTTGTCCGGATGCTCGCGGTGCACCACCACGCGGTCCGTGAAAGCCTCGGGCAGCACGCCGCCGGCCTTGGCTACCAGGCCCTTGGCGGTACGCACCTCTTCCAGCTCATAAGTGGCCGGGAGGTAAACGGCGCCGTTGATGGCTACGCGGTTCTGGAAACGGTATTTCTGTACGCCCACTTCAATGCGGTCACCATTCTGGAGGCGGAAGGTGCCGAAATCCTTGTCGGCCACGGTTCTCACCTCGTGGTTGGCGCCCTGCTGGCGGAAGACGGTAACGGCATTGTTGTTGGCGCCCAGGGCAAAGCCGCCGGCATATTCCAACAGGTCGGCCACGGTTTCACCTTCTTTCAGTTCAAAAAACATGGGACGCTTTACGGCACCCTCTACCTGCACCATTTCGGAATAGGCCGGGACCAGGATCACGTCCCCTTCTTCCAGGCGGAGGTCGCTCTTCTGCGTGCCCTTGGTCATGTACTCATATACGTCCACGGTGCCCACCGTCTTGCTGCCGCGCACCACCTTGATGCTACGCAGCGTACCGGGTTCCACCACGCCGCCGGCGCGGTAAAGGGCATGGAAAGCGGTGGCGAAGCCGGACAGCACATAAGTGCCGGGAGCACCCACGTCACCCATCACGTTAATCTGGATGGAACGGATCTGCCCCAGGGTCAGGCGCAGGTCGGTGCCCGTGTTCCCCAGGCCGCCATAAATGGACGACAGGCGCTTCTTCAGATAAGTATTGGCCTCCTCAACGGTTTTGCCGCTCAGGTACAGGGGACCCAGGATATCAACATTAATGCTTCCCTCGGGGGAAATGGTTTCCCGGATGGTGGTCTGGTTTTGGCCGAACACATCGATGATAACCTCATCTCCAGGGCCCAGCCTGTAGTTGCGGGGCGTGGCCATGTTCTCGCTGGGGGCGAAGGTCATGGTGCGGCTGCGGAAAATGTCGCGGCCGTACACCTTCATCTCGTCCTGCTGGGCCTGGGCTTCCCTCTCGGCCTGGTAAAAGCCTTGCTCCTGGGGCTGGTCTTCCGTGTACTCGGTATTGCTTTCCGCGTTCACGCTGTGCTGCCGGCCCTTGTCAGGGACGGCATTGGTGGCCTCGGCACTACCCTGGCGCTCCTGATACATCTTGTACACGCGCTGGGCCTGCTCCCGGGTTACGCCCCGGAGGCTCAGTTCGGCCACCATTTCCTGCTGGCTCTTGCCCTGGGCAATTCCCTGCCGCACATATTCCATTACCTGGGTGTCCGTCATGGTGCTCTGTGCCCAGGCCATTCCTGCTACCAGGAAAAGGCCGGCGCAAAGGGCCGATAATTTTCTTTTCAGTGAAATCATATTCGCTTCAATAAATGTACATTCGTACAAAGATACTATTTTTTGCCTAAAAGTCATACAGGTTGAGCCCGGTCTCGGGGTCGAACCTGCGGCCCACCGTAATGGGACCGAAGTCCTTAACAAATAGTTCGCAGGCCCCGTTAATGCGGGCCTTGAGCAGGTGACCGCCCACACAGGTGTAGTCCCTGCGGCTGCAGGTAAGGTGCACGTGCAGGTACACGTCGCCGTCCTTCTGGGAGATGTTGCCGGTGAGGTTGGTGATTTCCATCTGTTCCGCGAACGTCTTGTCCACGTAGTTCTTGGTGGCCGGGTCCAGGAAGCGGAAAGTGGCCTCGGAGATGGCGCCAATTCCCGTGATTTCGCCGGCCACAATCTTCATCTTCCGGCAGAAATCGGCCAGGGCGGCCATGATTTCCTCATGATTGTCAATACTCAGGATATAGCACTCTTTGAATTCGGTGGAATCACCTTTTACCGTTTTGTAAGTATACATGGGCAAAAACTATTTGATAGGGTATAAAGATAGCAATTTTTGGGCAAGAAAATGTTATCTTTGCAGTCAAATCAAGCAAACGAATGAAGAAACTGGCAATCCTGGTCTTTGCCCTGCTTGCCTGCGCCGCCTTACACGCCCAGCAGGTACGCGCCAACTACCGCATAGACGGGATGACTCACATAGCTACCCAGGCCGAATCCATAGCCTTCGGCACCGTCCCCGGCCACGCCAACGTAGAGCTGGTGGGCTTCCCCGACGGCTCCACCCTGTACTTGCTGTACCTCACCCTGGAGCCCGCCAGGAAGGCCGCCACCGCCGCCCCCAAGGGGGTGAAACTGTCGGCCACCCTCACGGGCGGCAGCGTGGTAAGGCTGGAGCAGATCGGCCAGTATCCCGCCTCGGCCAAAAACATCCGGCTCAAATATGCCGTAGAGCCGGCCGACATGGAGAAAATGCTCCAGGGCATCAAGTCCGTAGATGTTGTAACCGGCTGGGATCCTGACGATTATATTCAGGCCACCTTCCCCGACAACGAGCTGGGAACCCTGCTCAAGCACCACTGCGAAGCCATCCTCGACGCCAGCGGAAAAACCCTGGAATTCAAGGCCACCCTGGCCGACCGGCAGGAGAGCCTCTCCAGCGTCATGACCACCGCCAATCCCATGGTGGCCCGCGGCGCCAACTTCGACTACAACGTCATCCTCTCCCACCTCCAGTACAAGAACACCGGCGGTGAAGACATGGATTTCTACTTCGCCATCGGCACCCAGGAACAGTTCCACATCCCCTTCGACTCCGCCGTGCGTTTCACCCTGGCCGACGGTTCCGTAGTGGGCCTTCTCCAAGCCCGTGACGACACCAACTTCGTGCTGGTATACCCGTCCATGGAAGATCTCACCCGTATGGTGGAAACGGGCATCTCCAGCCTCTCCATCGACTACGAGGGCGGCACCCTGGAAGACAGCTTCCCCGCCCGCGAAGACGGCGAGCTCACCCTCTCCCAGGTGCTCCAGCACCAACTCCAGCTTATCTTCTACATAAGTTCGCTATAATCGGAAATTTATTGCTATCTTTGCAACCCAAAATAGTGTTGGTCCCGTAGCTCAGCTGGATAGAGCAACAGCCTTCTAAGCTGTGGGTCACGCGTTCGAATCGCGTCGGGATCACGAAAGGAATGAACGCCACGGCTTGCCCGTGGCGTTTGTTGTGCGGAAGGGCTTCAAGCTAAGTTCCCCGCAGGGGAAGCGAAATGGCCGCCGGAGGCGGGCAAATCCCGGCTACTTGTCCGCCGCATACCCCCCCCGCACGCTGCACATACCCCGTATGTACAACGAAAATGCCCTCTAGTAATAATATTTTGTACATACCTTCCCGAAAACCACATTGTATGGCCGATTCGGTCCGTGTATGTACATGCAAAGCGCCCTCAAAAGCGGTATTTGCGTACATACCAGGTATGTACCCCCCACCGGGAAAACCGGCTTTGCATAGCTCAATTAATTATCCAAATTAATTTAAACGCTATGCAAAAAAAATCTTTACTCGTTGCGCTGTTCTGTGGTGCTCTGTGCCTCACAGGCTGCTTGAAGAACGAGGAATCTGCTTCTGTTGAGCAGGTTCGCATTGCTAAGGCAAACGAACTCAATTCGCTTGCCACTCTTAACGCGGCTAAGGCCCAGGCAGAGGTCATCTATGCCAACGCCGAAGCCACTCTGAAGCAGGCTCAGGCCGCATTGCTCAATGCCCAGGCCGAGACCGAGAAGATCCGCGCCGAACTCCTGAAAGTTCAGGTGAAGATCGGTGAGGTCAAGGTAGAAGAAGAGAAGGTCGAACTGCAGAAGAAGCAGGCCGAACTGGAAGTTCTCCTGGCTCAGGCCGAGGCTGGCAAGCAGGCATGGGTAAATGTTCTCAACAAGCTCCTGGCCGATGCTCAGGTCCAGGCTCTCGAGAACGAGCAGGCTATCCTCGATGCCATCGCCAAGTTCGAGAATAATACTGCCGACAGCGCCCGCGTGTACGCTGGAAAGTACTATGGTGCTCTCCAGGAGGTTCAGGCTCTTGAGCTCCAGCAGCTTGCCATCAAGGCCGAGAAGGCCCTGGTGAAGGCTGGTGTAAAGGCTGCCAAGAAGTCCATCAATTTTGAACTTGAGCAGATTGAGAATCAGATTGCCGAGAACGAGGGTATCATCGCTGTCCTCAAGGAGAAGCAGTCCATGACCCCCGAAGAGGCCAAGGAAGCTCTTAAGGATGCCCGTGTTGCTCTGAGCGAGGCTTATACCGCTTACCAAGAGGCCGTTCAGGATAAGGCTGCTGCTAATGAAGTCTACACCAACCTCTCTACCATGAAGGCAGACTTTACCCAGGGTTGGTCTTCCGCCTTCAAGAATGATTTCAAGGGCATTGTAGCACTCTCTGGCGATTACTATTATGGTCACAAGACCATTGCTGAACTCGAAGTTCCGGGTCACAGTGGAAATGTAACTTATTCCGGTGTATACGTATACGATGATGACGATGATGACGAGAATGACGTGTTCATCCCTCTGTGGACTTCCAAGGCCGACAACGCCAAGTGGGCACGTGCTATCCCTGTAGACGAGCGTTATCCCGACATCGATGTTTACAATAATGGTGACTTCACTACTCTGACCACCACTGTCTACGCTCCTGCCGTGATTGATTTCGAAGCTGTTGACGACGTGCTCGATGACCTTGCAGAAGAGACCGAGGGCTACTATGCTGCTAAGGTAAAGAAGTACGAGGAAAAGACTGTCCCCGCGGAGATTGCTGCTTTGAACGCACAGAAGACCGAACTTGAAAAGAGCCTTGCCCTTCACAAGGAGTATGTTGCCAAGCGTCAGGCCGATATTACCAAGGCCGAGGAAGATTTCATCGCCGAATTCAAGGCCAACAAGGGTAAGAAGGAAGCTGTGGAAACTGCTTGGGAAGACTTCCAGAAGCATATGCTCCTTAACCACGATGTTGATCGTCAGCTCTTCTTAAATCAGGATGCCGCCCAGAAGGCTTATGACAAAGCTGTTAGCGACGCTAACACTGCTGCCAACGACCTCGCAGCCGCAAAGACTGCCGCTACCGATGCTGAGGCCACACTGAAGACAGCCCGTGAAAATGAGGCCAAAGCCGAGGGTGATTATAACAAGGCTGTCAACACGGATGCTGCAACCGAAAAGGCTGCTCTTGACGCTGCAGTAGATGCTTGGGATCCCGAGTATAAGGTTGAGTACAATGCTGATGGTTCTGTCAAGTCCATTGAACACGAAGGCTCCACCCAGAAAACTCTCCGCGAGGCAAAGGATGATCTTGAGGATGCCAAGGAGACTGAGTATGCCATGCAGATGGAATACTGGAGACATCCTAAGGGTGCTACTGGTTATGATACCGCAAAAGCAAACTACGACCAAGCTGTTAAAGACCGTGAAGACGCTGAAGAGGCGGTTGATAATGCACAGACTGCTCTTGAAAAAGCTGAAAAGAAGTACCACAATGCCAAAGCCGATTATGATGAGGCAAAAGGCACTGCTTTAGAAACGGCCGAAGCCGCTTGGAATCCCGAAGTAGGCAGCATGAAGGGCGTTACCACAACTACCGGCTTTACCTATGACAAGACGAAGAAGGTATGGAAGAAGGCTGATAAGGTTGCCGGGACTTCTCAGGCCGCTGTGCTGGATGCCATCGATGATCTCGCCGCCAAGGAAGCTGAACTTAAGGCTGGTACTGGAGACAAGGCTGGTAAGACCGCATTCGACAAAGACGCTAAGGCTAAATCTGACAAGACTACCAAAAAGACCGAACTTGACAATGCCAATAAGGCTCTCATCGCTGCTGTTAAGGGTGTTGCCGTGTCCGCTGTTGATCTCACTAAGGACAAGATTGAGGACTATCTTGACGCCGAAGGTATTAAGCTTTATAATACCTACAAGACCGCCAAGGACGCTGCTGCCACTAACACTGCAAAAGCTGCCCTCATGAAGCTCTATGCTTACAACCCCAACCATATCGGGGAGTGGAACGAGCTTGGTATCGACGATATTTGGGCTGGTACCGACGACGCCCAGTATTCCTGGTGGAAGTCCAGCTACTCTGTAGACTATACCGCCAAGATGGTTGATCTTGAAACCGCTGAGTACTACTTCATCGCAACTGCTTTGAATGGTCCTAAGATGAAGGATGGCAAGGCTGTTACCACTAAGCTTGAGAACGGTCAGGAAATTGTTGTTCCTAAGAACTTCAATGGTTCTCCTTCTTATCAGATTGCTGCTATAGAGGAAGAGATTGCTGCAAAGCCTGAAGATATCGCTGCATATAAGGCCGAAGCTGCTGAGGATTTGGCAGAAGAACTTGAGGATATTGAAGAAGTCCGTGCCAACGTGAAGGCTTTCCAGGCTCATGAGGCTGGCTACACCGCTTGGCTTGATGAACTCTCCGAGGCCGAAGAGGCTGTTAACGAGGCTACTAAGGTTGAGTTCGACGCTAAGGTGGTTAAGGATCTCGCCGCGGCTACTTTCAAGGCCATTGACGCTATTGCCAACGAGGGTATGTATATGTTCGTAGGTGGTGCTAATGATGTTGATAAGGAGGCTAGTTACAGATGGTTTAAGCTCCAGGATGCCATCGAGTACCTCGAGGGTACCTCTGCAGTGCTGAACCAGTGCGTTGCCGGACTTGTTGCAGTCGCTGATCTTTCTATCTCTGTCAATTTCGAAGATGGAATCGCCACGAATCATGCTAAGATTTCTGCTATTGCTAACGCGCTCCAGCAGTACGCTGTGCAATATGGTAGAAGCATCGTTGGACTGAATGTTGTCAAGAAACTCCTGGAGAAGGTGCTTGAATACGGCGATGTTGCTGAAAGCACTGTTCTCGAGATGCTTGACGAAAGACTCCAGTGGAACGAAGAGCGGATCGCTATCCTGAACGCCATCGCCGAGAAGTACAAGACTGTCCTGTACGCTTACCTTGGTGTTGACGAGGAAGAAGTTGCTGCCGCAGAGTAATCTGCCCCCACTAGTCAAAGGAATTGTAATAACAACCAGTAATCAATGAATATCAAAAGCATAATAACACTCGCTGCAGTAGTACTGTTAGGCGCTGCCACAGTGAATGCCCAGGAGAAGACCGGTCGCACCGAGACCGTGCGCGTGGGCGTGGCCCTGACGGCTGGAGCCAACAGCTACCTGAATGTGAGTGCCCTTCCGGGTATGCTTACTTCATACGGAACCCAGGCCCTGTCCGCCGGTTGGACGGACAAGGCCCTGGCTTTCGGAGTGGAAGGAAGCTTGATTTTCTGCGACCGCTGGAAACTGGATGTAGGAGGCGCCTTCTCGTACTACAACAATCCGAGCCGTGCAATGGTTCCGGGTACGATGGGCGAGACCTACGAGATGGGAGAGATTCCGACCTACGAGTCTGTGGAAGCGAAGATTAATCTTAACTGGCTGGCCAACGTTGCCTTCAGTTACTATTATCGCATCGCAGCCGTTCCGAACCTTCGTCCTTATGCAGGACTTGCGTTCCAGGGCGGTTATGCCTCCGACTTGTCGGCCTACAACGACTACAGGGCCATGGGTAACAGCGTGGCTGAGGCCTACACCGTGAGCGGTGGAATCCTCACCGGCGTGGACTACTACTTCAGCCGCAACTTC
>JAFZWC010000030.1 GCA_017617475.1 Bacteroidales bacterium | reverse complement strand
GTGAAGAACACGGCCCTGATGAACGTGTTCAACATGCTGCAGGACAAGCCCCGCTGGACCACCATCGACAAGGACACCTGGGGCATGATCCTGGGCAACATGGGCAAGCTGCCCGGCGAACTTGCTCCGGAGATTGTGGCCCTGGCCAAGGAAAAAGGCCTGGAGTTCTACACGGGCAACCCCAAGGATATGTATCCCAACGAGCTCCCCAAGTTCCGCAAGATGATGGACGACGAAGGCTGGGACTACGGCGAGGACGACGAAGAGCTCCTGAATATGGCCATGTTCGAGCGTCAGTACCGCGACTACCGCAGCGGTGTGGCCAAGGAGCGCTTCAACAAGGACCTGGCCGAGATGAAGGCCAAGGCCGGCGCCCCCATTGTGGTGGAGCGCCCCGTGGTGGAAATGCCCAAGTTCTCCGTGGAAGAATACACCGCCCGCTACCCCAAGGCCACGCCTGTGCAGTGCCCTGTGAAGGGCCAGCTCCTCTGGGAACTGGACGTGGACGACGCCTCCAAGGCTCCCGTGGTGGGCAAGAAGGTAAAGGCCGGCGAAGTCATCGGCCATGTGCAGACCTACTACGGCATCGAAGATGTTGTGGCCGCCGTGGACGGCCTGCTGGTTGCCGTGCTGGGCAAACAGGGAGACAACGTTGCCAAGGGCGAAATCATAGCTTTCGTGCAGTAAGAAACAGCATTTTTTCTTCCGAATAATCGGGTAAAACCCACAAAATACCCCCTAAAACAACACAATCTTTTCACCGATTGTGTTGTTTTACTTTTTTGTATCCTATATTTGGTTCCCATGAAAATACTCGACATGGTCGCCGACGAACGTCCGCGGGAGAAATTACGTCTGAGGGGAGCCAAATCGCTCTCCAACGCCGAGCTGCTGGCCATCCTCCTGGGGAGCGGAACCGGCGGAAAGAACGTGATGGAGGTTGCGCAGGAACTCATGGTCTGCGCCGGCGGAAGGCTCACTCTTCTGGGAGCCATGCCTCTGGAGAAGCTCATGGAACAGAAAGGCGTGGGGGAAGTGCGCGCCATAGGGATAGCCGCTGCGCTGGAACTGGGCCGACGCTGCTTTGAAGAAATCTCCCTCATGGACAAACGCTCCATCACCACGCCGGAACTGGTATACCAGATTATGCTTCCCGTGCTCAAGAACCTGGACCACGAAGAATCCTGGATCCTCTACCTGAACCGGGCCAATTACCTGTTGGGCAAGGAAATGATTACGGCAGGCCGAATGGAGACCACCCTCATAGACACGCCCCGCATCGTACGCCGGGCCATAGAGAAACAATGCACCCACGTGGTGCTGGTGCACAACCATCCGTCCGGCCAGGCCCTCCCTTCCGAGGCCGACATCCGCCAGACCGACCTCCTGCGCAAAGCGCTGCGCGCGGTTGAAATCGGCCTGATGGACCATGTAATTGTGGCGGAAGATTCGTTTTTTTCGTTTTCAGAGGAAAAGCTGGTGAAGATGTAAAGGGGATTTTATTATATTTGTGATTGGAATCCAAATTCATCAGCCTATGAAAGTCGTCAATCTTGGAGAGAACAACACCGTTCTCAATAGCTTCATCGCCGAAATCCGCGATGCCCGCATCCAGAAAGACCGCCTCCGCTTCCGCATCAATATGCAACGCGTGGGCGCCATCTTCGCCTATGAGATTTCCAAGACCCTGACGTATTCAGATAAGGAAGTCACCACTCCCCTGGGTGTCGCCAAGGTTTCCACGCCGGACACCAGGCTGGTGCTGGCGGCCATCCTGCGTGCCGGCCTGCCCCTGCAGGAAGGCCTCCTGAACGTATTTGACCATGCCGAGAGCGCCTTCCTGGCCACTTTCCGCAAATCCGGCAAGGGCGATTACTTCAAAGTGCGCGCAGACTACTGCACCTGCCCTTCCCTGGAAGGAAAGACGCTCATCCTGGTAGACCCTCTGCTGGCCACCGGCGCCTCCATGGAAGTAACCCTTCAGAAGCTGGAAGAGGAAGGCGGTCAGCCCGACCACACCCACATGGTATGCCCCATCGCCAGCCGCTACGCCGTAGACCAGCTGTGCCAGAAGCTGGACAGCAACTACACCCTATGGGTAGCCGCCATTGACGAAGAGCTCACCAGCCACAACTACATTATCCCCGGCATGGGAGATGCCGGAGATCTGGCTTTTGGTGAAAAACTGTAATTAGAGTTCCCGGCGAAGCCTTGCCTTGGGAATGTCCAGCAGGGCGCGGTACTTGGCTATAGTGCGACGGGCCACTTTGTAGCCCTTTGCGGCCAGGCCGTCCACCAGCTCGTCGTCGGTGAGGGGGTTGTGCTTGTCCTCGTTGTCCACCATATCACGGAGAACTTTCTTGATTTCGCGGGTGCTCACCTCCTCGCCTTCGCTGTTCTCGAGGCCTTCAGAGAAGAAATACTTGAGCGGGAAAATGCCGAAGTGGGTCTCAATCCACTTGCTGTTCACCACGCGGGAAATGGTGGAAATGTCAAATCCGGTGCGCTCGGCAATATCTTTGAGGACCATGGGCTTGAGGGAGCTCTCGTCCCCGTCCACAAAGTAGTCGTGCTGGAAATCGATGATGGCCCGCATGGTGCTTTCCAGCGTATTCTGACGCTGGCGCAGGGCCTCGATGAACCACTTGGCCGAATCAATCTTCTGCTTCACGAAGCTGGCGGCTTCCTTGTCGGCCTTGGACTCTGAGAGGCGGCCGTTTTCCATGATTTCCGAGTACTTGCGGTTGATGCGGAGCTCGGGGATGGAGAAGCGCGGCATGCTCAGGATGAGCTGGCCGTTTTCGTAATCCAGCTGGAAGTCCGGCACCACCTGCTGGGCCTGGTCGTTATAGGAATCGTCTATCTGGCCTCCGGGGGCGGGATTGAGGCGGCGAATCTCGTCCAGGACGCCTTTCATCTCGTCTTCCGACAGATGCAGGCGGGTCATGATTTTCTGGAAATGGCGGTTCTTGAAAGCCTCGAACTGGGTTTCCAGCACGCGGATGGCGTTATCTACGGAGGGCGTGCGCTTCTTGTCTTCCAACTGCAGCAGCAGGCATTCGCGGAGGTCGCGTGCGCCTACGCCCGAAGGTTCGAACTCCTGGATAATCTTGAGCATCTGCTCCACTTCTTCGGCCGATGATTCCACTCCGGCGCGGAAGGCGAGGTCGTCCACCAGGGATTCGATGTCCCTGCGCAGATAACCGTCCTCGTCCAGGGAGCCGATGATGAAGCTGGCCACGGTGCGCTGATGCTCCGTGAGATTGCGGTAGCCCAGCTGCTCCTGAAGGCTCTGCGTGAAACTCTGCTTCACGGAGAAGGTGTTGTATTCCGGACGCTCATCCTTGCCCCAGTTGTTCACATGGAGGTTGTAGGACGGGATGTCGTCGTCCTGGGGGCCGTAATTCTCTTCCAGGGAACCGCCGCTCTGCTCCTGGGCTTCCACCTGGGAGATGGACACGTCGCGGGGCTCGTCGTCCGAACCGCCCTGGGGCGTGTCGTCCACTACGGGATTGTCGTTAAGCACCTCGCGCACATGCTGCTCCAGGGCCTGCACCGGCATCTCGATCAGCTTTATGGTCTGAATCTGGAGCGGTGAAAGCTTCTGCTGGAGTTTTTGTTCCAGTCCCTGTTTGATGGCGGCCATTAGAGGGGATACTCGATATTGTCCTTGATGATGTAGGCGGTCGGGTAGGTTTTCTTGAGCGCATTGTAAATGCGGAGCGCCTCATCCTTGGAGCGGAAATTGCCAATGAGAACCTTGTAGTTGGGGCTCTCGAAACTGCGGTAAACCTTATGTCCCGGATACTGTTCCAAGAGGGTGTTTTCTATGGACTCGGAACGGGTGCGGGCCTGGGGGGAATTGTCGTAAAAGACGCGGATGCGGTAGCCGGAAAGGGGTTTGGAGGCATTCTTTCCCACATACTGGGTCATGGCCTGCCGTACCTCGGCACTCTGGTCCACCTTTACACCAGGGCCCAGGACGGAGAAAATGTTCTTACCCAGCAGCAGCGAGTCCACAGGAGCGGACACTTCCTGGGCCTGCAGGCCAGCACAGGCCAGCAGCAAACATCCGAATATAAGGAGTATACGTTTCATAATCTGCTATTGTGACAGTTCCTGGAGGTCCAGGTCCCTGAACCGGAAGGGCGCCCGGAGCACTCCGTTTTTTTTGAGGGCGGCCTGGACGTCCACATCGGCCTTCAATCCTTTCAGGTTGCCCTTGGAGGCAACTATGAGGATGTCCAGCAGCGAGGCGCCTTCGGCCAGCGTGACGGTGCAGGGAAGCTCGTACACCTGTTCAGACTTTGCCTCCAGTTGCATGGGCCCAGTGATAAAGTGTGCAAGTTCTTTCTCATTGTAACGCACCGTGCCCGTCACTTCCTGGACGGCGAAGCCCATGGCCGGGTTGTTGATTCCCAGCTCCAGCTTTGCGTCCATGGAGCGGGCCGATGTGGGAACAATGTACTGGATGCCCACGGAAGTGAGGGAAATATCCTTCACTTTAGACACGCCGCAGGAGCAGGCGACGAGCGCCGCTACAAGAAAGATGCCGATTTGCTTCCAAGTTTTCATAAACACAAAGGTAGTGATTTTTTTTCGTATCTTTGCACCCTATGAAAAAGAAAGCCTATATTGAAACCTACGGCTGTCAGATGAATGTCAACGACACCGAGGTAATCTTCTCCATATTGGAAAAGGCGGGATACGTCCGGACGGAAGAAATGGACCAGGCCGACCTGGTGATGGCCAATACCTGCTCCATCCGCGACAACGCCGAACAGCGCATCTGGGGACGCATCGAAGTCTTCCATCAGCTGCGCGCCAGGAAGCCCGGCCTGGTGGTGGGCATCGTGGGCTGCATGGCCGAAAGGCTCAAGGACAAGCTTTTGGACACCCACAAGGTAGACCTGGTGGTGGGCCCCGACGCCTACCGCTCCCTGCCCCGCCTGCTGGAGGCCATCGGCCCGGACAGTCCGCAGATTGACGTAATGCTTTCCCGCGAAGAGACTTATGCCGACATTACGCCGGTGCGAACCGACCGCAACGGCATATCGGCTTTCATTTCCATCATGCGCGGCTGCAACAATGTCTGTTCCTACTGCGTGGTGCCCTATACCCGCGGGGCCGAACGTTCCCGCGACGCCCATTCCATCGTCCGCGAAGCTTGCGACGTGTATAACCGGGGTTATAAGGAAGTTACGCTCCTTGGGCAGAACGTGGACAGTTACCTGTGGAAGAGTGAGACGGAGACGGTGAACTTTGCGAATCTGCTGGAACGGGTGGCCGCAATAGCCCCGGACCTGCGCGTACGCTTCGCCACATCCCATCCCAAAGACATTTCCGACGAAGTTATCTACACCATGGCCGCCCATCCCAATATTTGCAAGCACATCCATCTGCCCGTACAGAGCGGCAGTTCCCGCATGCTGGCCCTGATGCGCCGCAAATACGACCGCGAGTGGTACCTGGAGCGCGTGGCCAAGATCCGCGAAGTGATGCCGGACTGCGGTCTCACCACGGACGTCATTGCCGGTTTCTGTACGGAAACGGAGCAGGACCATGCCGATACTTTGAGCCTCATGGAAGCCGTGGGCTTTGACTGGGCCTTCATGTTCGCCTACTCCGACCGCCCGGGCACCCTGGCCAACCGCACCATGCAGGACGACGTCCCGGCCGATGAAAAGAACCGCCGCCTGAACGAGATTATCGAGCTGCAGAACCGCAAATCCCTGGAGCGTTACCGTGCCCAGGTGGGCAAACAGCTGGAAGTGCTGGTGGAAGGCCCCTCCAAACGGGACCCTGCCATGCTTTGCGGCCGCGCCTCCAACAACATGATGTGCGTATTCCCCGCCGCCGGCCGCGCCAAAGGCACCTACACCACCGTCAAGGTAGTGGACTGCACCTCGGCCACGCTAATCTGTGAATAAAGCCTGGATGGCCTCTGTCGTCAAACCGGTGTACTTTGAAATGGTCTCAAGCGGTACTTCGTCCAGAAGCATCCTCTTGACTATTTCATTCCGCGCCTTTTTTGCCCCGTCTTTAAGGCCATCTTCGTAGTAGGCACCACCTATGTCCAGTCTTTCTTCTTCTGTGATCATATTGCGGATATATTGGATTCTCTCTGCTTCCGGAAGGTCGTTCATCTGGGCCGCCTTTGCAATGGCAGCATAACGGGCCCCCATATCTTCGGGCTTCCCAGCAAAGGTACGCATATTTTTGAGAATGTAAAACCAGCTCTCAACAGGTCCTAATCCATCCAGGCTTGTTTTATTTAGTCGTGGCAACTCGCAGAAGATGATGGAGAGAAGATTCTCGTAAGGTTCTCCGGATGTTTGTTCCCGAATGGCATAGCGATAGACAAGTTGGTCGGTTTCGTGCTCCAGGATAAAATCCATAAAGCAGATGACGTATACGGGCTTTAGAAGAGCGTACGCTTGCTTGGGTTTGAGCTGACTATGCGCCATGGAGGCGCCATAGTAGAACATGCGCTTTCGGAAGGACTGTTTTTTCTTTTGTTGCATTTCGCATATAAATTCTCGGCCGTCTACGGTTCTGCATAGGACATCCATTATGATGTTCTTATCATCGGGCCGAAAGCGGTCTACCTCGTTGGGGAGCAGTTCAACGGAGTCGATTTCCTCTGGGATGAAATCGTTGAGGAGCATCAGG
>JAFZWC010000029.1 GCA_017617475.1 Bacteroidales bacterium | reverse complement strand
CCGCCGCTTCTGCGGCGGTGCCCCTTACCCGAGGGAAGGGGTTTGGGGATGGGGTAACGTGGAAAGGGAGTCCTGCCTAGCGCCTAAACGCGAAAAACCAGCCATTTCGGCTGGTTTTTCTTGCGTAGTAGCGGAGGCAGGACTCGAACCTACGACCTCCGGGTTATGAGCCCGACGAGCTACCGACTGCTCTACTCCGCGGTTTGGGAATGCAAAGGTAGTAACTTTTGGACAAGTTTCCAAATTTTTTTGCATCCGGACCAAACGGAGCCGGGCGTCGGGGGCTATTTCTCCAGGAGGGACTTGAGGTAATCGATGTCGAAATACTTGCTGAAGTCCTTCACGGTAATGGTCTGCTCTTCGGCATCGGGCCTCTGGACGGTTACTTCGACGGTGCCTTCGGTGGAGATGGGCAGGTCGGGGGTAACGCCGGCGTCGATGTTCTCGCCTTCCAGCGTGTTGAGGCGGGCGCGGAAGGAGGAAATCTGGTAGCAGAAGCCGTCGGCCGTGCACATGGCCTGGATGGCGCAGGCGCCGCCGCCGGAGGTGGTTCCCATCACGGGAACGCCGCCGTCCTTGAGGATGGACGGGAACAGGTTGCCGCAGGAGAAGGACATGCCGGAGGTGAGGACGGCGAAATTGAGGTCGTAGTGGACGTCGGCATCGGCCTTGTCAAAGGCGCCGTTGAAATTGCGGTCTACCTCATATTCCACAATGGCCCGCTGGCCGGTGAGGGAATTGTCCATGCTGATGTAGCTCTTGCCCATGATGAGGGAGGTCATGGCTACCACCAGGTCGGCGGAGCCACCTCCGTTGGCCGTGATGTCAATGACGAGGTTCTTCACTTCCGGGTCGGCCGCCGCTTTCTGGAGGGCGTCCAGGAAGATGACCATGTCGTCGTCCTCCGTGTTTTCCACGGTGGGCTTGGGGCCCTTGCCATCGTAATAGGCATTCCAGGCTTCCTCGTTCAGGTCGTTGAAGGAATCGAACACGCACACGGCGGTATCACCCTTTTTAATATAGGTGACACCCTGGCCATAGGCCTGGGGACGGAGGGCCGATACGGACTGGCGGTCGGCAATCATTTCGGCCATGGAGCCCAGGGATGCTATCGCGGTATTGACTACATCCTGGTGCGATGTGACAGCCGCCCGGTATTCCTCAAACAGTTCGGAATACTTCTCGGTGTCGCCCTCCTCCATGGCGTTGCCCGTGAGATCCATGGAAGTATGCCCGTCAAAATAGACGCCCAGGAGACCTAACATACCCACGAAATAGTCGGCCAGGCGGTCTGAAAGCAGGAGCTTCTTGATGACGGGGCCGCATTCCAGGTTCTCTTCCAGGGTCTTGTCCAGGCCTTTTTCCTTGAGGGTGTCGTTGAGCGCAATTCGGCCCGGATAGCCGTAGAAGTGATCCATGGCGAAGCACAATTCCTTGTAGTTGAATTCGGCCAGGTCGGCAGGGCGGGAAGTCCGGGCCAGGAGGGGCTTGTTGTAGTCGGGGTCAATCTCGGCAAGGCTGACTTCGTTCACCGATGTGTTGGCCACCACCTTCTCTCCGTTGAATCCGGTATGGTGGTAGAAGAGGTCGCTGTACATGTCGGCCAGCGTGGCGAAGGGGAAATAGACCGCACCCTTGCCGTCGGCATGGATATCGATGCCATAGGAACCCATATCCAGCGTCGTAGTCACGGTATTGGGGAAGTAGGTTACGCTCTTGTAGCGGACGAAGGGCATGCCGTCGTAGTAGACGTTGGCCATTCCGGGCTGCAGGAGGCCCATCTGGTTGGTAAACGCCTCGAACTGGTCGGACACGAACACGTCGGTACCCACGTTCACCACCGCGGAGGCATCCCCGTTGGCCAGGGTATACTCCCCAATGCCGGTGTGGGTCACCGTCATCACGGATCCCGGGAGAACGATGGACTGGAAATCGGCGGCCGAGATGTAGGCCACGTCGGGCATGCTCTCATAGAAGCGGAGCGTTACCTCCGAATCCGGAGCCACTTTGGTCACTACGGGCACCACCTTTTCCGTGTAGGCGCCGCCGTCGGGCATTTCATCGGCCACCTTGCTCTTGGCCGAATAGTTCCTGGGGCTGCAGGCCGTTACGGTCAGGAGAGCCAGGACAGAAACAGTAATAATCTTGGTTTTCATGTATGTTGTTTTTGTGT
Organism: Bacteroidales bacterium; assembly: GCA_017617475.1. The sequence goes on along the minus strand of JAFZWC010000029.1, from coordinate 4,221 downwards.
ATTAGTTCAGTAATACACGGCAAAGATAAGGGACGTTTTTCAATTATGCAAGAAAAAATTGAAAAACGTCCGTAAAGTTGAAAGAGGGCCTATTTCAGCAGCTCGGCGGCTTTTTCGGTATCGGCCTCGTTTACCACCAGGGAAATGGAGAGTTCTTCACCGCCCTGGGCCGATGCAATGATATTGATGCCGGCGGCACCCAGCTTGCTGAAGACGGTGCCGGAAGTGCCGGGCAGGTTGCGCATGCGGCTGCCGAATACCGTGACGATGCCCACCGCCTGGTTCAGGACCACCACGTCGTCCAGGGGGAGGAGCGGGTTGTCCTGGAAAAGGCCGCGGATGGCCTCCAGGGCGGTGTCCTTATCGGCCTCGTTGATGGCGAAGCTGATGCTGTACTCGGACGAGGTCTGGGCAATGAAACGCACGTTGACTCCGGCGGCGGCCAGGCAGGAGAAAATGCCTCCGGACATACCCACGCGGCCCAGCAGGCCGGTACCGTACACCGTGACCAGGTTGAGCCCCTTGTCCGAGATGACGCCCGTCTTGTGGGCCGATCCGGTGGAGATGATGGTGCCTTCGAAGGCTTCGTCCTCGATATTCTTGACCAGGATGGGAATGCCGGCGTTCTTGGCGGGCCAGATGGCCGATGAAGAGAAGGGTGCCTGGGCCGATGCGCAGTAGTGCGCGGCCTCGTCGTATGTCATGGCGGGGATACCTGCCACGCCGGGAGCCTCAATGTGGAACTCGATGCTCTGGGCACCCAGGACGGCGGCGATGAGCGATGCCATCATGTGGGCTCCGTCCTTGCCTACGCGCGTGACATAGCCGGAATCTAGCATGCCGTAGCCTCCGGAGATGACCAGGGGACCTTTGACATCCTGGCAGCGGCGGGTAATCTGTTCCTTGGAGGCCGCCCAGTCAAAATGCTGGTTGCCATGGGCGTCCTGGCGGCAGATCATGAGCTGCGTGCCGTCCAGGAGGGTTCCGCCCACCTGGTGGTACACGGCCTCCGCGCACAGGCGGGAGCACTTGGCCAGCACATAGTCTTCCAGGGCGTAGGCCGTGGTTTGCACGTACATGGCCTCGCGGAGATAGGTGGCTATGGTGTCTACGGTTTCGTCTACCTTCTGGATATATTCGTCGCCGTTGGCCATGGCGCAGAAATGCTCGCGGATGGCTACAATCTGGTCAAAGGCCTGCTGTTTTTCCACCACTGTCTTGTGGATGGCTTCACGGAACAGGGCTTCGATTTTACGGCCGGGGCGCACGACGGCAATGGTGGAAGCGTCGCACAGGGCGGCTATCTGGGCGATGGAACGCTGCTTGAGTACAAAGGATTTTACAATCATGGCGTAAAGATTTGTGCAATTACAAAAATACTAATAATCTCCGTTTTCCCCAATAAATTCTTATTTTTGTAGTCAAACAACTGCCCTATGAAAAGATTTCTCCTTTTTTCGCTTGCGTTGACCATGATGGCCTGTACCTCCGTCCCGAATCCTTTCCCGGAGGAGGCTTCGCTTTTCGATCTCCGTACCGGTGACGCCCTGACGCCCCAGAAAGCGGCCAAGGCACCGGCGGTATTCGGCACCCTTCAGGCACAACTCTTCGACAGCGACCAGTCCTACAGCTTCGTGCGGGTGAAAACCAGCGCCTACCAGCTGGAAGTCCTCACGGCCGAAGGGGAAAAGGCCGACAGCACCAGCGCCCTGTGCCTGAAGCATGGCGCTGTGGCGGGCATCAATGGCAGCTATTTCAACATGCGGGAACTTACCCCCGTCACATACATTAAGGACGACGGCTTCGTGGTAGGGAGCACCACTTCCGGGGAAACCTTCCGCACCAACGGCTCCGTCCTCTTTGACGCCGATGGCTTCGTCATTGACGCCACCCAGGCCGATACCACGTGGACGGGAGGGGAGACCTGGCGCGAAGTCATGTCCAGCGGCCCCATCCTCATCGACGAAGGGGAAGTGGTGGAGTATGAAGAAGGAATTCCATACTGGAAGGGCTTCTACGCCAAGCGGCACCCCCGCTCCATGATAGGAACGGACGCCCAGGGCTATGTATGGCTGGTGGTGGTGGACGGCCGCGCTCCCGGCCATGCCGACGGTATGACCATTGCCGAACTTACGGATCTGGCCCTTCAGCTGGGGCTCACCGACGCCCTTAACCTGGACGGCGGCGGCTCCTCCACCCTCTGGGCCCTTCCGGCCGGCGTAATAAGCCACCCGTCCGACAACCGTCAGTTCGACAACGTGGGCCAGCGCATCATTCCCAATGCGCTTTTGGTGAAACAGCTGTAATAGGAAATCCCTGTTTATTTAGCCTTCTTCCACCAGGAGTGGCCGCCTTTTTCTCCGGCCCGGAGCAGACGCTGGTATTCCAGCGTTTCGCACGGGTCAGGGAAATAGCGTGCATACAGCGCCTTGTGCTTTTCCCACAGCTGGAGACGGATGGCCTTAAGCTCTTCGTCGGACACCTCGTTATGGGTACCCTTGTCGGAATAATAGAAGCAGGTTTCCTCCAGACAGAGCACCTTGGGTTCCTGCGGCAGGGCCTCAAACAGGCTTAGCCAGAAATCCCAGTCCTCAAAGCCGTTGTCAAACTGTGTGTCAAAGCCTTTTCCCATGTACAGGTCGTGCTCGGACTTACGGAACAGACTGCTGATATACAGGCAGTTGCGGCAGAGCAGCATGGACATGGAAAACGGGGGCAGATCCCATTCGGTCCCTTTGCCCAAACGCTCGGCGCCACCGTAGACCACATGGAGCGAAGGGTCTTCCTCCATGGCGCTTACCGCCGCTTCCAGGTATCCGGGGGCCAGCCGGTTGCCGGCATCCAGGAAAAGGATATACTTGCCGTAGCATCGCTGCATGGCAATGTTGCGGGACGCGGCAACGCCCACAAAGGAAACCAGCGGAACTATGGTAAACCGGCCGTCACGGGAAGAAAACTCCCGTATGGCCTTCATGGATTCGTCGGACGACCCGTTCTCTACAACAATGCATTCCCAGTCCTTGTAGGTCTGATCCTGTACGCTTTGGAGGGTTTCGCCCAGATAAGCCCGTGCATTGTAGATGGGGATGATTACACTTACTACAGGCATCTGTACAAATGTTTATTCGGGTTTGTAGGAGTCCTTCAGGGCGGTGGTCTTGTTGAACACGGGATGCTCCGGCGTGGAATCCTTGTCGGCCACGTAGTAACCGGTGCGCTCGAACTGGACGGCAATGCCGGAAGCGTCTTCCAGCAGGGCAGGCTCGGCGTAGCCCTTGCCCACAATCAGGGATTCCGGATTCAGGAAGTCCTTGTAGTCCTTGTCATCGGGCACCTGGCTCATGTCGGCCAGGGTGAACAGGCGGTCGTAGTTGCGCAATTCCAGTTCCTTGGCGTGGGAGGCCGATACCCAATGGATGGTGCCCTTGACGGGACGGTATTCGGGGGAAGGGTCGTAGGTGCACTTGAGCTCCACGATTTCTCCGTTTTCGTCCTTGACCACCTCATTGCACTTGACAATATAGGTGTATTTGAGGCGAACCTCTCCGTCGGGTTTCAGACGGAAGAACTTCTTGGGGGCGTCCTCCATGAAATCGGCCCTGTCTATGAGCAGGTTTCCGGTGAAGGGGACCTTGCGCTTGGCGCCCTCCGGATCGGCCGGATTCAGCGGGCAGTCGAACCATTCCACCTTGCCTTCCGGCCAGTTGGTGATGGTGAGCTTCACGGGATCCTGGACCACCATGTAGCGGTTGGAACGCTCGTTAAGGTCCTGACGCACACACCATTCCAGGAGCTGGATGTCCATGAGCTGGTCACGCTTGGAAACGCCGATCTTGTCGCAGAACATCCTTAACGCATTGGCCGTGTAACCGCGGCGGCGCACACCGCAGAGGGTGGGCATGCGGGGGTCGTCCCAGCCGCTTACCAGGCCCTTCTGCACCAGCTCCAGCAGCTTGCGCTTGCTCATGAGCGTGTAGGTGAGGTTCAGACGGGCGAACTCGTACTGATGGGAAGGATAGATGCCCAGCGTCTGGATGAACCAGTCGTAAAGGGGGCGGTGCACGTCAAATTCCAGCGTGCAGATGGAGTGGGTGATATGTTCGATGGAATCGCACTGGCCGTGGGTGTAGTCGTACATGGGATAGATGCACCACTTGTCCCCGGTGCGGTGATGATGGGCGAACTTGATGCGGTACAGCAGAGGGTCGCGGAACATCATGT
>JAFZWC010000028.1 GCA_017617475.1 Bacteroidales bacterium | reverse complement strand
TCTTCACCGAGTTCCCGGAACTCATCGACCCGCACACCGGACGCCACCTGATGGAACGTACCACCATCATCTGCAATACGTCCAACATGCCGGTAGCCGCCCGTGAAGCCTCCGTGTACACGGCCATGACCATTTGCGAATATTACCGCGCCATGGGCCTCAAGTGCCTCCTCCTGGCCGACTCCACCTCCCGCTGGGCCCAGGCCCTCCGTGAGATGAGTAACCGTATGGAGGAACTCCCCGGCGCCGACGCCTTCCCCGTGGACCTTTCGTCCATCATCTCCAACTTCTACGCCCGCGCGGGCATGGTGGTCCTGAACAACGGCCAGACGGGCGCCGTCACCTTCATCGGCACGGTATCCCCTGCCGGCGGTAACCTCAAGGAACCCGTGACGGAAAGCACCAAGAAGGCCGCCCGCTGCTTCTATGCCCTGGAGCAGGGCCGCGCCGACCAGAAGCGCTACCCCGCCGTCGGCCCTCTGGATTCCTATTCTAAGTATCTGGAATATCCCGAAATTGTGGAGTATCTGGACCAGACGGTGGAGAAAGGCTGGGTGGAAAAAGTGCTCCAGGCCAAGAACATTATCCGCAGGGGTAAGGAATCGGCCGAACAGATCAACATCCTGGGTGACGACGGCGTTCCCATGAGCTATCACGTCAATTTCTGGAAGAGCGAACTGGTGGACTTCGTTATCCTGCAGCAGGATGCCTTCGACGCCATCGACGCCCTGTGCCCGCTGGAGCGGCAGCGCTTCATGCTGGACCTGGTGCTGGACATCTGCGCCAAGGACTATGACTTCGAAGACTTCGAGAAATGCCGCGAATTCTTCAAGAACCTTATCAACGAACTCCGCCAGATGAACTACTCGGCCTACGAAAGCGAGCAGTTCTGGTCCTACAACGAATCCGTCAAATCCATGATCGCCTAGCCTTATGAACAAAGCATATCAAAAAGTCTATACCAAGCTGGAAGGCATTACCAAGGCCACGGTATCCCTCCGCGCCAGCGGCGTGAGCAATGACGAACTCGCCGTTGTAGGTGGCAAGCTGGCCCAGGTGGTGCGCATCAAGGGTGACCTCATCACCCTCCAGATTTTCTCCGGAACGGAAGGTATCCCCACCAATGCCGAGGTTACATTCCTGGGAGAGCCTCCCACCCTCAAGGTATCCGAGCAGCTGGCCGGCCGCTTCTTCGACGCCTACGGCCATCCCATTGACGGAGGCCCTGAGATTGAGGGCGAGGAGCGCCATATCGGCGGCCCTTCCGTGAACCCGTACAAACGCCGTCAGCCCTCCCAGCTCATCCCCACCGGTATCGCCGGTATCGACCTTAACAACACCCTGGTCTCCGGCCAGAAGATTCCGTTCTTCGCCAATCCGGACCAGCCGTACAACCAGGTGATGGCCGACGTAGCCCTCCGTGCCGACGTAGACAAGATTATCTTGGGCGGCATGGGCCTTTCCAACGACGACTACCTCTTCTTCCGCCACAGCTTCGAGGCCGCCGGCGCCCTGGACAAGATTATCTGCTTCATCAACACCACGGAGAATCCCCCGGTGGAGCGCCTCCTGGTGCCCGATATGGCCCTCACGGCGGCCGAATACTTCGCCGTGGACAAGAACGAGAAAGTGCTGGTGCTCCTCACGGACATGACGCTGTATGCCGACGCCCTTTCCATCGTGAGCAACCGTATGGACCAGATTCCGTCCAAGGACTCCATGCCCGGCTCCCTCTATTCCGACCTGGCCAAGATCTACGAGAAAGCCGTGCAGCTGCCCACCGAGGGTTCCATCACCATCATAGCCGTTACCACGCTGAACGACGGCGACATCACCCACGCCATCCCGGACAACACCGGTTACATCACCGAGGGTCAGCTGTTCCTCAGGGCCGATTCCGACACGGGAAAGGTCATCATCGACCCGTTCCGTTCCCTCTCCCGTCTGAAACAGCTGGTGCAGGGCAAGAAGACCCGCGAAGACCACTCCCAGGTGATGAACGCCTCCGTGCGCCTGTATGCCGATGCCCAGAACGCCAAGACCAAGCTGGAGAACGGTTTCGACCTCTCCGACTACGACCACCGTTGCCTGGACTACGCCAAGGACTACGCCCGCGAACTGCTGGCCATCGACGTCAACATCACCATCACGGAGATGCTGGACACAGCCTGGAAGCTCTTCGCCAAATACTTCTCCCCTGCCGAAACCGGTATCAAACAGGCACTTATAGATAAATATTGGGTCAAATAATTAATCGTCATTCCCGGCTTGACCGGGAATCCCATACCCTATGGCCATTAAATTCCAATATAACAAAACATCGCTGACGGAACTGGGCAAGCAGCTCAAGATTCGTACGCGCGCCCTCCCTACGCTTCAGAACAAGGAGAGCGCCCTGCGGCTCGAGGTGCGCAAGGCCAAGGCCGACAGCGACCGCTTGATTGAGGAATTGGAAGATGCCCTGAAGCGTTACGATTACCTGGCCGCCCTGTGGAACGAGTTCGAACCCGGACTCATCGCCATCACGGACGTAGACCTTTATACCAAGAAAGTGGCCGGCGTGAAGACCCCCGCCCTGGGAGATATCCACTACGAGATCCGGCCCTTCAACGCCTTCGTCAAGCCGGCCTGGTATGCCGACGGCGTTGCCATCCTCAAGGAACTCAGCCGCCTGGGTATTGAGTCCGAGGTATACAAGGAGAAAGCCCGCATCCTGGATTACAACCGCCGCAAAACCACCCAGAAGGTAAATCTGTACGAGAAAGTGCAGATTCCCGGCTACCAGGAAGCCATCCGTAAGATCAAACGCTACATGGAGGACGAGGAGAACCTCTCCAAAGCTTCTTCCAAGATAGTCAAGAAACGCCACGCCGAGGAAGAGGAGGCCTCCGAGTTATGATTGCTTCCATGACCAAATACTCCTTCGTTCTGTTGAACGGAGAACAGAATGACCTCCTGGAAAAACTTCAGGAGATAGGCCTCGTGGACATCACGCGCAGCACCAAGCCCGTAGACGAAGTCTCCCAGGAACTGGCCGGTGAGGTAGATCTTCTGGACGGCCTCATCAAAGGCTTGAACAACGCTGTGATCCCTGAAGGGATAACCCCGGAATTCATAGACGGAGACATCGTACGTCTGGCCGGTGGCCAGATTATGCGTTACTCCGAGGACAGCGTGGAAATCAAGGTCCTGGAAAAAGAGCTGCATCACCTGAAAGCCTGGGGCGATTTCGACAGATCCATTTTGGAACAGTTGGCCCAGGCTGGAGTCCCCGTGCACTTCCATGTAGTATCCAAGAAGAATTACCATCCCGAATGGGAACAGCAATACGCCCTTTCCGTCATCAGTAAAGGCAAGAACACCATCCGATTCGTGGTGGCCGGTGAAGATAACCTCCCCGGGGAAGTTCCTGTCCCGGATAGCAGCGTAAAAGAAAAGGAAAAAGAACTGGCCGACAAGAAAAAGCACTTCCAGAAGACGCTGGGCCGCATAGCCAGCGCCAAGGAACGCATCCCGGAACTGGAGAAGCTTCGACTGACAGCTCTGGAAAAACTGGATTTGCACCTGGCCGGCGTAACCGCCTGCCCTGCGGCCGAAGAGACCATCGTCACCCTTGTGGGCTACGCTCCCACGGAAAACGACGAGGCCGTCACCGAAGCCCTGGACAAGACCGGCGTGCTGTACCTCAAAGAAGCCGCCCGGGTGCAGGACAACCCGCCCATCACCTTCCGGAACAACTGGTTCGTACGGCAGTTCCAGGTTCTTACCGACATGTACGGCCGCCCTGCATACGACGGCTTCGACCCCACCCCTTTCATCAGCATTTTCTTCCTGCTTTTCTTTGCCCTGTGCATGGGAGACGCCGGATACGGCCTGGTGCTCATCGGCATCGGCCTGCTGCTCAAGAAAGTAGATTCCTTCAAGGATATGGCTCCGCTGGTGGTCCTGCTGGGCTGCGGAACGGTAGTGGCAGGCTTTTTCCTGCACACCTTCTTCTCTATTGACATTGCCCAGTGGAAGATCTTCGAGCCCGTGAAGTTCCTCTTCCTGCCGGACCAGATTGGCGGCTATGCCGGCGGCATGGTCCTGGCCATCGTGGTGGGTATCATCCACCTTTGCCTGGCCATGGTAGTCAAAGCCATCCAGGCCGTAAAGGTGAAGGGTTTCTACGCCTCCCTGGGCACCCTGGGATGGACGCTCCTCATTGTGGGCGGCGTCATCGTGGGCGGTTTCTCCCTGGCCGGCGTGCTCAGCTCACAGGTCACCAAGATCATTGTGATTACCCTTGGCATTGTGAGCGCCTTGGGAATCTTCGTATTCAACGACCCCAAGCGCAACAAACTGGCCAACGTTGGCGTGGGCCTCTGGGACACCTACAACACCGTTACCGGTTTGCTGGGAGACGTCCTGAGTTACCTGCGTCTGTACGCCCTGGGCCTGGCCGGCAGCATGCTGGGCATGGCTTTCAACGACATGGGAAGCATGGTGCTGGGAGACGGCTCACAGGTTATCCTCTGGATACCGTTCATCCTGCTGGTCCTCATCGGCCACACCCTCAACGTAGCCATGTGCGCCCTGGGTGCCTTTGTCCACCCCCTGCGACTCAACTTCCTGGAATTCTTCAAGAATTCCGGCTACGAAGCCGCAGGCCGTAATTACAATCCCCTGAAAAAGATTTAATAAATTCAATACAATTATGGAACAAATTCTTGGTTATCTCGGACTCGGACTCGTCCTTGCACTGGCGGGTATCGGCTCCTCGTATGGCACCACCCTCGCCGGTAACGCCGCCGAAGGTGCGCTCAAGCGCAAACCGGAAGCCTCCGGTAGCTTCATGGTGCTTTCCGCTCTCCCGGCCACACAGGGTATTTACGGTTTCGTGGCTTTCTTCATCATGCTGGGTAAATTCACCAGCGGCACCGTCTCCGGCGCCCTATGCTTCGGCATCGGTGTTTCCGTGGGGCTCGCCTGCATGATTTCCGGCATCCGTCAGGGTCAGGTATGCGCCAACGGTATCGTGGGCGTTTCCCAGGGCCACGACGTATTTACCAACACCCTTATTTATGCCGCTCTCCCGGAATTCTACGCCATTCTGGGTCTTGTAGGTGCAATTATGGCCCATTAAGCCATTATCTTGGCAACAAGAAAGAAGGTGACTCAAAAGTGAGTTGCCTTCTTTTTTTATAGGGAGGGGTGTAGGGTGCCGGGGGGACTCCGTTCCGCTTCGCTCCACTCCGGCCCCTCCCACCGTC
>JAFZWC010000027.1 GCA_017617475.1 Bacteroidales bacterium | reverse complement strand
GACTGGGTGTCGAATGTGAGACCCAGGTACCGGTTGTCAGTATGTTCATCGTACTTCATCTGTCCCCTTTAAAAAAGAAAACCGCCACTGTGAAAAGTGTCGGAAGCATATAGTGAGGTTTCGCCGGGCCAGCCGCTCATCGCGTATGCTGGAACCAAAACGATATGTTGTGACGTCCTTTTGACGTGGAGTAGCGGGAGTGGGTCACGATCCCACGACCTCCGGATTATGAATCCGACGCTCTAACCAGCTGAGCTACCCCGCCATCATAACCCCGCGGGGTTTTGAGGCTGATAATCCGGGAAGTGTGCGTAAAAACTGTGCGTAATTTCGTAACCCCTTGATTACCAATGTAAATTGTTGAGATAGAAGGACTCGAACCCTCACTGACAGAGCCAGAATCTGTAGTGCTACCATTACACCATATCTCAATGTCCGCCGAAACGGGACTGCAAATGTACGACTTTTTTCGGAATCCGCAAGCAGAAATCGAAAAAAAAGAGTATATTCGCGGTCTATGAAGCGTGTTCTTACCATAATGGCCGTTTTGGCGCTGCTGGCGGGGTGCCAGAAGCTGCCGGAAGAGGTACAGGAGGACATGCATCCCTTTACTCAGGAAGAACTGCATAAGAAGCAGTTGGATGAGGCCTTTGCCCCATTTGTGGAGGCGCTGGAACTGGATACCATCACGGATTACCGGGGGGAAGTGCTGGCCAACAGCCACATATCCCTGAGACTCAGCGGTATAGTATACACCTATGAGAAGAATGGCAAAACGCTGCTGGAGGTCCGCTACCGTCTAAGGCGCTTCACGGCCGATTTTTACGGCGGAATTACCCTTGAGGGGAAGATTACCCCCAGTATTTCTACCGACCTGGAGGACCTCATCCATGCCGATGTCTACAATTACGGCATCAGGGTAGCCAGCCTGGGCTTTGAGACGTACGAGTACACAGAGGCCGGGGAAACCGTCCAGCAACTGGTGCCGGTCTTCCGCTTTGACGACGGCACTTCCTATGCGGTTCGCAGCCTGCTGCTGGTAGACCCGCTGATTGACTATCTCCTTGAGTATGTGCTTTCTACGGAATAGCATACTGGTGCTGGCGGGTCTGCTGGCCGCGGCCCTGGGCGCAAAGGCCCAGGAGCCGGACAGCGTGGCCAACCTGAACCTGGAGCGTTCCGTCATCACAGAGCATTTGCGCAAGCCCATGGTCCTGAACCAGCGCGGTATCAGCGGAGAAGTCAATGTGGACAAGATTTCCGCCGTACCGTCTTTTCTGGGCAATCCGGACCCCATCCGCTTTGTGCGTCTGCTGCCCAGCGTGCAGCTGAACACGGAGGTGGACGGTGGCATTTACATGCAGGGCGGGGACCATTCCCATACCCTGGTGGCCCAGCAGGGCGTTCCCCTTTACGGCGTTTCCCATATGCTGGGCATGTTCTCCGTCTTCAACTCCCCGCATTTCCGGGGAATGCAATACAGTACGTCGGCCGGTCAGGAACCCCGCATTGGCGGCGTGGTGGACATGCAGCTCCCGGACACGGTGGCGCGCAAAGTTCGCGGGAACTTCTCCGTGGGCCTGCTTTGTGCGTCGGGAACCATGGACCTTCCGCTGGGGAAAAAGTCATCCCTGGAAATCAGCGTCCGGCGCACCTTCATCAACCTGGTTTACGGGCATTTCCTCAAGTATGAAGACAAACCCATGCGCTACGGTTTCACGGACGCCAACATTACCTGGATCTGGAAGCCGGGGCAGCGGGACCGCATCTGGGTAGACCTCTTCGGCTGCCTGGACGCCGCTTCGTTCAAGGGGGGACTGGTAGAGAACGTGGACGCCAAATGGTACAACGCCCTGGGCGCCATCCACTGGAACCACTACTTCCCGGACGTCACGCTCAAGCAGACGGTATATGGGACTACCTTCGGCCTGGATCCGCGCATCAAGGCCTTCGGCGTTTACGGGAGGATGGAATCCTACATCCGCGACGCCGGATACAGGGCCAGTGTCCACTGGGCCGGCTGGGACTTTAACGCCCACCTGTCCTACTACAACGTCCAGCCGCAGAATCCCTACTCGGAGGGGCACATGAACGACGCCGCCAACAACGGCAGTGTCCCCGTCCAGAACGCCGGGGAAGCCATCCTGAGCGCCCAGTACAGCCGGGACCTGGGCATCTGGCTGCAATTGAAGGCCGGCCTGGGCGTCAACCTGTACCTGAGCCCGGAAGGCAGGTTCTACTGGGGCCCCACCCCGGAACTCTGCCTCATAGCCAACCTGATGGACGCCGGGAAGATAGACCTCAGATACGGCATCAAGCGCCAGAACATGTTCCAGGTGGGCCTCACTTCCTCCGGCATGCCCAATGAGTTCTGGGTCATGGCCGGAGACCTGCAGGCACCGCAGTGGTCCCACAATTTCTCCCTTTCCTACAACGTGGACTTCCTGGACGGCGGCCTGGCGGTTTCCACGGAACTCTTTTACAAGATGCTGTACAACCAGCTGGAATACACGGGGACCATCATGGACATGTATAACGGTTCCTACTCGTTGGAGAGCAGTACCAGCCGCGGCGACGGCCGAACCTTTGGCGTCAACCTCATGGTCCAGAAACAGAGCGGCCACCTTACCGGCTGGATCAGCTACGCTTTCTGCCGAAGCCTGAGAACCTTCGACAACTTCCCCGGAGAGTATCCCTCCAACCACGAGCGGGTGCATGAACTGGACATAGTGGCCACCTATGACTTTGGCAAATGGGATGTGGGCGGTACCTTTGTGATGGCCAGCGGAACGCCCTATACCCGCCCCACCTCTTTCTATGTGGTGGGCAGCCGCATGGTCTGCGAGTACGGTCCCTACAACGGGGAGTACCTCCCCACCTATGCCAAGCTGGACCTGAGCGTCAACTGGTATTTCCACAAAGGGCCAAAAGGGAAGAACGGCATCAACTTTTCCATGTACAACGTCCTGGGCCGGGTGAACGCCGTAGGTTACGGCCTCCATGCCAACGACAATTTCACCGCCTACGTGTTCAAGCCCAATGAGATGCAAATCCGCTTCATGCCGGCCCTGGCCTATTTCCATACCTTTTAGATGAAAGCCAGGTTCCTCATACCGTTATTCCTTGTGCTGATTGCCTGCAGCAAGCAGCAGCCCGCCGGCAAATCCCAGCTGGTGGTGGAAGGCTGGATAGAAAGCGGCGGCCATCCCATTGTGACGGTGTCGGAGAGTATCGGCATTGTCACGGGGAAGGAAATGTATCCCAAGGACCTGCTGGACCACCTGGCCAAATGGGCCAGGGTGAGCGTCTCCGACGGAGAGAACACCGTCGTCCTCACCGGCATGGCCGACTCCCAGTATTTCCCGCCCTACATCTTCACCAGTTCCAAGATTACCGGCGAGGTAGGGAAGACCTATACCCTCAAGGTGGAATACAAGGATTACCTGGCTACGGCCACCACCACCATCCCGGACCCCGTCCCGCTGGATACCGTTTATGTGAAATCCGTTTCCGACAGCCTCTGCTTCGTCAACTGCGGCTTCACGGACCCGGCGCCCAAGGGAAACTACTATAAACTGTTCACCAAGACTACGGACGTGGATGCGCATTACCATCCGTCGGCCATGGCTACCTGCTCCGACGAGCAGCTGAACGGCTACACGGAATTGTTCCTGTACAGCACGCAGCGCCTGCTGGACTACATTGACATGCCCAATCTCAAGGAAGGGCAGGAGCTGTGGGTGAAACTGTGCACCATGGACCGGCCCACCTTCCTGTTCTGGCAAAACTTTGAGAACATGATCATGACCAATGTGGGCAATTTGAGCGCCCGCACGGATTCAGACCTGGAGCAGGGCATGCAGGGCGCACTGGGCTATTGGGCGGGTTACGGCGTGGCCGGGGAAAAATGCATCCAACTGGTAAAACCCAAAGAAAAATAAGATATGAGCGACAAAAACCTTTCGCTGCCGGAGAACGCGCAGCGGGAACTGCGGCCCGGAGAGGAGTACAAACCCCTCCTGGACCCCGCGCAGAAGTATGCCGAGGCTACCCCGTACTCCGTAGCCGTGGGCATCCTGATGGTAATCCTGTTCAGCGCCGCCGCCGCTTACCTGGGCCTCAAGGTGGGCCAGGTGTTTGAGGCGGCCATCCCCATTGCCATCATTGCCGTGGGCCTTACCGGCGCCCTGGGCCTCAAGCAGGGCCTGAGCCAGAACGTGATTATCCAGAGCATAGGCGGCTGTTCCGGCGCCGTGGTGGCCGGAGCCATCTTCACCCTGCCCGCCATCTACATCCTGGGCGTTGAGGTGAGTTTCTGGCAAATGGCGCTGAGCTCCCTGCTGGGCGGCGTGCTGGGCATCCTCTTCCTCATTCCCTTCCGCAAGTATTTTGTGAAGGAAATGCACGGGAAATATCCTTTCCCGGAGGCTACTGCCACCACGCAGGTCCTGGTGAGCGGCGAGGGCGGCGGTTCCAGCGCCAAGACCCTCATCACGGCGGGTATCATCGGCGGTCTCTATGACTTTGCCATCGCCACCTTCGGCACCTGGGCCGAGACCATCTCCACCACCGTCATGGGCTGGGGGGCTGCCGTGGCCGACAAAGCCAAGCTTGTCCTCAAGATGAACACCGGCGCCGCCGTGCTGGGACTGGGCTATATCATCGGCCTCAAGTATTCCTTCATCATCTGCTGCGGCTCCCTGCTGGTGTGGCTGGTCATTATCCCCCTCATGAATCTTATCTGGGGGGCCGATGTAATAGACCTCATGGGCACGGGCATCGCCGCTACCGTGGGGCAGATGTCGCCGGAGGAGATTTTCAAGACTTATGCACGGCATATCGGCATTGGCGGCATTGCTACGGCCGGGGTGATTGGCATTGTCAAGAGCTTCGGCGTCATCAAGAGCGCCGCGGGACTGGCGGTCAAGGAGTTCAAGCGCAAGCCCGGGACGCTGAATGAAAAGGCGCTGCGCACAGAGGAAGACATTCCCATGAAGACCATTGTCTTTGGCGTGGTGATAGCCCTGCTCTGCATCTTTGCCTTCTTTGCCTTTGGCGGTGTGGTGCACAATGTGTGGCAGGCGCTGGTGGGACTGGTCATCGTGACGGTCATCAGCTTCCTCTTCACCACGGTGGCGGCCAACGCCATTGCCATCGTGGGCTCCAACCCCGTGAGCGGCATGACGCTCATGACCCTCATCATTGCCTCCCTCATTCTGGTGGCTGTCGGGCTCAAGGGCAATGCCGGCATGGCTGCGGCCCTTATCATCGGCGGCGTGGTCTGCACCGCGCTGGCCGTGGCGGGCTCCTTCATCACGGACCTCAAGATTGGTTACTGGCTGGGCTCTACGCCCAAGGTCCAGGAAGGGTGGAAGTTCCTGGGCGTGGCGGTTTCGGCCGTTACCGTCTGCGGCGTGATGCTGGTGCTCAATAAGACTTACGGCTTCACCGGAGACCAGGCCCTGGTTGCCCCGCAGGCCAATGCCATGGCGGCCGTGATCCAGCCCATGTTCAGTGGCGGCGGCGCACCCTGGCTGCTTTACGGTATTGGTGCGGCCATAGCCCTGGTGCTCAATTTCTGCAAGGTCCCGGCCCTGCCGTTTGCCCTGGGTATGTTCATCCCCATTGACCTGAACCTGCCTCTGGTAGTGGGCGGCGCCATTTCCTGGTTCGTGAGCACGCGCTCCAAGGATGCCGCTTTGAACAACGCCCGCATGGAGAAGGGTACCCTTATCGCTTCCGGTTTCATTGCCGGCGGCGCCCTCATGGGCGTGGTGAGCGCCATCCTGCGCTTTGCCAACGTAGACCTCTACCTCACAGACTGGGCCGCCAAGTTTGGTGAGCCCGTAGCCATACTGCCGTATCTGGCCCTCATTGTTTACACGATTATAGCTTCAATGAAAGATGGAAAAACTGTTAAATAGATTTTTACGCTACGTGTCGGTGGACACGCAGTCCAATGAAGAAAGTGAAAGCCAGCCGTCGGCGGCTAAGGAGTGGGACCTGCTGCGCATGCTGGAGGCCGAGCTGAAAGCCCTGGGCGTTGAGGTTACCCTTGACGAGTACGGCTACGTGATGGGCTCCATCCCGTCCAACCTGGACCACGAAGTCCCTGCCGTGGGATTCATTGCCCATGTGGACACGGCGCCCGACGCCAGCGGGGCCGACATCAAGCCGCAGATCATTGAGAACTACGACGGCGGCGCCATCGACCTCAAAGGCGTTCCCGGCCTGCAGCTCAAACCTTCCGAGTTTCCGGAAATGCTCCACTACAAGGGCCAGACCCTCATCACCACGGACGGCACCACCCTTCTGGGGGCCGACGACAAAGCCGGCGTGGCCGAAATCATGCACGCCGTGCAGTATATGGTAGAGCACCCGGAGTTCAGGCACGGGCCCATCCGCATCGGCTTCACCCCGGACGAGGAAATCGGCCGCGGCGTGGTCAAGTTCGACGTCGCCCGCTTCGGGGCCGACTATGCCTACACCATGGACGGCGGCGAGATTGGGGAACTGGAGTTCGAGAACTTCAACGCTGCGTCGGCCAAGTTGCACATCCAGGGCTGCAACGTGCACCCGGGCTATGCCAAGGGCAAGATGCGCAATGCCATCCTTATCGGCCAGGAGCTGAACAGCCTGCTGCCGGCCCTCGCCCGTCCGGAGCACACCGCCGGCTATGAGGGCTTTTTCCACCTGATTTCCTTCAAGGGCAGCGTAGAGGAGGCCGACTTTGCCTATATCATCCGTGACCACGACCGTGCCAAGTTCGAAGCCCGCAAGGAAATGATGGCCAAGGCCGCCGACAGGATTAACCAGATTTACGGCGCCGGTACCGTCACGCTGGAGCTCAAAGACCAGTACTACAACATGCGGGAACAGGTGGAGCCGCACTACCATATTATAGATAAGGCGGTGAAGGCTATGGAAATGGCCGGGGTTCAGCCGCGCATCCAGCCCATCCGCGGCGGCACCGACGGCGCCAACCTCTCCTTCAAGGGCCTCCCGTGCCCCAACATCTTCGCCGGCGGCCTGAATTTCCACGGCAAAATGGAGTTCGTTCCCCTGGAAAGCATGGAAAAAGCCTCAGAGGTTATCCTGAACATCATCCGGCTCTTTGCCGAATAGTACCTCCCCCGCAAAAAATTTGAAAAAAATTTTGCGGGTTTAAAAATAATTTCTACCTTTGCAGTCCCGTTTGAAACAGAGCGGGATTTTTTACGGCCAAAAGCCAAGAAAAAGAGATCTTTGACAATATTGAGAGAATAGATTAGAGGTAAAGCAAAAGATAGAGTTAGTCTGATAAAATGAAGTTATCAAACGGAAATTTTCGGACTACAATTTCAATAGGCAAGAGCAAACACAGAGATGTGTGATTCACGTGCGGAGGCGCCGGAAGGCGCTGACGCATAAAAAGAGAAAGAAGGTAAGAGCGAACGGAGGATGCCTAGGCTATCCGGAGGCGAGGAAAGACGTGGTAAGCTGCGATAAGGCTCGGGGAACTGCAAACAGGTTTTGATCCGAGCATCTCTGAATGGGGCAACCCACCAGGTTGAAGACCTGGTACTCCCGCGAGGGAGGGCGAACCCGGGGAACTGAAACATCTTAGTACCCGGAGGAAAAGAAAGAAAAGTCGATACCCTGAGTAGTGGCGAGCGAAAGGGGCAGAGCCTAAACCGT
>JAFZWC010000026.1 GCA_017617475.1 Bacteroidales bacterium | reverse complement strand
CATCCGCAGGACCGTACGCACATAGGTGGATGCAAAGTAGGACATGACGATACGGCTCATGGGCCAGTCCACCACGGAAACGCCTTTGCAGTACCGGGAGCCCACGGCCACGTCCGCGCCGTTATGGGCACAGGCGGCGTATAGGCGCAGCAGGTCCTCGGGGTCGTGGGAGAAGTCCGCGTCCATCTCGAAGATGTAGTCGAATCCCTGTTCCAACGCCCAGCGGAATCCCGTAAGGTATGCCGTGCCCAGTCCCAACTTCCCGCTCCGCTCAATCAGATGCAACCTGGCGGCGGGGAAACTATCCTCAGAATCGTCGCTTCGCGACCCCTCCCGTGCGTTGCGCTCTTCGAGCGCTGACTGCGGGCCCCTCCCTCTTACGGGACCGAGGGTGGTCACGGATTCTGAGGATAGTTCCCCTGCCGCCAGCCCTTTCACAATCTCTGCGGTGCCGTCGGGGGAACCGTCGTCGATGACCAGGACGTGGAATTCTCCGGGGAGGGCGAACACCGCCGCGATGATGTCGGCGATGTTCTCCTTCTCGTTATAGGTAGGGATAATGACCAGTTTCTTGTCCATTACTTTTCAATTTCTTTAAGCATTTCGGCCACTGCGGCTTCCAGTTGCAGGTCCCTTCCATTCAAAATGGATGCCGGATCGTTGTATACCACAATGTCGGGCTCAATCTGGAAGTTTTCCATGTAGCGGTTGTCCTGGGTGCCCCAGTTGCCCACCTGCGGAATGCCGAACACCAGGAAGGAATTGATCTGGTTCTCCCACCACACGGCGGTCATGGTGCCGGGAACGGGTGCGCCGATGAGTTTGCCCAGGCCCAGGCTGCGGTAGGCGTACGGGAAACCGGAGGCGTCGGAATAGTTGTCCTCGCACACCAGCACGCAGGAAGGCTTGGTCCATTTGTTAAAAGGCTCGTGGCCGATGTACTGGCCGCGCGGGGTGAAGAGGCAGTACTCCTTGCCGCCCAGGAAGGTGACCAGGTCGTCGTGCAGCCAGCCGCCGCCGTTGTGGCGCGTGTCCACAATGAGGGCTTCGGCCCCGCGGTACTTGCCCAGAGCCTTGGAATAGAGTTCCCGGAAGCTGGGGGAATCCATGCCTTCCACATGCACGTAGCCCACTTTTCCGCCGGAGAGCTTGGCTACCATTTCTTCCCGCTGACGCACCCAGCGCTTGTAGAGCAGGGTTGCATCGGTGGCGGCGGGAGTCACGATGTATTCCTTCTCCTTGCCACCGCGTTTGATGCGCAGCACGGTCTGTTTGTTGGCACGCTCATAGAGGTACTTCAGCCAGTTGTCGCCTGCCTTGATGGCGTGGCCCTCGATAGAGAGGATGACGTCACCGGCTGCAATCTCGGCGTCGGTGTTGGAGAGCACGCCGCCGGGCAGGACTTCGGCAATCTTGAGGCCGTCGCCGGTCCAGGAAAGGTCGTACAGCACGCCCAGGTGGCCGAGGTTGCGGGTGGCGCGGGGACGATACCGGGCACCGGTGTGGGAGCCGTTCAGCTCTCCCAGCATCTCGGACAGGAGGTCGGCGAAGTCGTAGTCATTATTAATATAAGGTACGAACCTGGCGTAGTTGTCGTGCATATAGTTCCAGTCTACTCCGTGTAAATCCGGAACATAGAATTTCTCCTTCACCTGCTTCCAGCAGTGCTCGAAGATGTATTCGCGTTCCTGCTGGGCTTTGAATTCGAAGTCTCCGGAGAAGCTCACGGCCTTGTCTTTGCCCGTGGCCACGTCCAGCTTGGAGATGGTTGGGCCAGCGGTGATGTAGAGGGTTTTGCCGTCGGGGGCGGGGAAGAATCGGCCCGAAACGCCCTTCTTCACCACGCTCACTTCTCCCTTCTCGATATCCACGGCGCACAGGTCGAAGCCTTTCTCCAGCCGCTGGGTGAAGTAGAGCTTGCTGCCGTCGGGCACCAGGAAATGGTCTCCGATGGCGTTGGAGAAGCGGGTGAGGCGCTTGGTGCGGTCCTCGCGGGCGGCCAGGTCCAGGGTGATCTTCTCCACCTTGTTGGCTACGCTGTCCTTCTTCTCCTTTTTCTCGGCCTTCTCCACGGCCTTTTCTCCCATGAGCATCTTGTCAATTTCCACCTGCTCCTTGCTGCGGCCGAATTCGGTGTAGGCCTTGCCGTCGAAGAACATGATGTATACGTCGTCCTCCGATCCCCAACTGCCGTGGCTGCGGTAACCGTTCTTGTCGGAGGTGAAGGTCATCGCCTTGCCGCCCAGAGCCCAGCGGAAGGAGTCTTCGGAATAGCCGCTCTGGGTGAGGTTGGTGATTTTGCCGCTCTCTACATCTACCACGGCTATGTCGGCATTGTTCCAGCCGCCGTCGGCCTGCCAGGTGCACAGGATATACTGGCTGTCGGGGCTCCAGGCAAAGCGCTGGTCTCCGTCAGAGTAGGAGTAGTTCACGCCCTTGTGCAGGCTCTTGGGGGTGCCGCCCTTGGTGGGCAGAACCACCAGCTCCGTACGGTCCCGCAGATAGGCCAGCCATTTGCCGTCCGGTGACACTTCCATCTGGAAGGAGGTTTCTCCCTCGGGGCTCACGCGCTCTTCCTTGATGTCTACGGCGTAGGTGAAGTATTTGTCTTCCTTGCGGGTGAGGCTGCTCTTGTAGATGCTCCAGCAGCCGTT
>JAFZWC010000025.1 GCA_017617475.1 Bacteroidales bacterium | reverse complement strand
ATGCCGAAAGGGCCGAAACCTTCGTAGACGATTTCCTTGAAGTCGCCGCTCTTGGCCTCGGTGGCCTTCTTGATGGCGCGCTCGATGTTTTCCTTGGGCATCTGCTCGCTCTTGGCCTCGGCGATGAGGGCGCGAAGACGGGGGTTGCCGGTAACCTCGGCGCCGCCCTGCTTGACGGCGATGGTAATTTCCTTGCCCAGTTTGGTGAAGGTCTTGGCCATGTGGCCCCAACGCTTCATCTTCCGCTCTTTGCGGAACTCAAATGCTCTTCCCATAGAATTACTTGCTTTCGATGCGGGTGATGTACTTGTCAATCTCCAGGGCTTCGGGGGCGTTGCTCCACTGGTCCTTGATTTCCTTGTAGAAGGAGAGGGCCTGGGCGTCGTTGCCGATGGCCTCGGAAGCGATGCCTGCCTTCAGGAGATAACCGGCGGCGAGGGCGTTGTCAGAAGTCTTGGCGGCCTTCTTGTACCAGTTGATGGCCTCGGCATAATTTTCAAGGTCGGCATAGGCGTCGCCGATGCAGGCCTGGGCCTTGCCCATGAGGATGGGATCTTTACCTTCGTATTTCTTCAGGTACTTGAGGGCCTCTTCGGGGGCACCGGTCTGCAGCTTGGCGATACCTGCATACAGGTAAACAGCCTCACCGGCCTTGGAGCCGTACTGCTTGATGATGTCTTCGAAACCGAGGTCGTTGTCGTCTCCGGTGAGGGCGAGCTCATATTCGCCGGCCTGGAACCACTGCTCGGCCTTGACCATCTGGTCCGTGGCCTGGGCCTTCTTGGGCTGCAGGATAAAGCGGTTGTAAGCCAGGGCGACAAGGGCGATCACGAGGACGCCGATAACAACTCCGTAGATAATTTTTCCGTTCTCCTTGAAGAACTGTTCGGTCTTGGAAACAGCCTCAGCAACATTCTGCTGACGCACTTCCTCTTCAGTCTTAGTAATTTTTGCCATATTGTAATTGTTTTTTATTGACTTTTTGAGCCCGCAAATTTACGAAAAATATTATATATTTGCAATTGTATTGTGCGCTCTGTCATGCCTAATCTCAAGAAAATAGTCGTTCAGGATTTCCGGAACATCGCATTCCAGGAATTGAGCTTCTCTCCCAACGTCAACTGCATCAGCGGAAACAACGGGGAAGGGAAGACCAATCTGCTGGATGCCATCTATTATCTTTCCATGACAAAGAGTGCCTTTCCCGCCCCCGACAAATACCATTTCCGCTATGGAACGGACGGTTTTACCATTGGCGGAACGTATGGTATGGAGAACGGCCTGGAATCCCGTTTTTCCATCCAGGTAAAGGAAGGGGAGAAGAAACTCGTGAGGGACGATAAGCCCTATTCCCGCCTGGGAGAGCATATAGGCGTGCTGCCCGTGGTGATGGTTTCTCCCGGAGATACCGCCCTGGTGAGCGAGTCTGGCGAAGAGCGTCGCCGTCTGTCCAATGCTGTCCTGTCCCAGATGGATGCCGAGTACCTGGCCGCCGTGCAAGGCTATACCCGCCTCCTTCAGCAGCGCAACAAAGTGCTCAAGGACATGGGGGCCGATGCATCCCTGCTGGACGTGCTGGACCAGCGGATGGCACCTATGGCCGCCAAAATCTTCGACAGCCGGAAGCAGTTTGCGCAAGATCTGCAGCCCGTGGTGGCCGAGTATTACCGCCTCATATCCGGAGGCGGGGAGTCAGTGGCCATAGAGTATAAATCCGATTTGGAAAAGTCTTCTCTCACAGAACTTTTCGCCGCTCACCGGGAGCGGGACTTTATCTTGAGATATACCTCCTCCGGCGTGCAGAGGGACGACTTCCTTTTCACCATGGACGGCCATCCCATCCGCCGCGCTGGCAGCCAGGGTCAGCAGAAAAGTTTCCTGGTGGCGCTCAAATTCGCCCAGTACGAGATTATGAAGCGTTCCTACGGCTTCGCCCCCATGCTCCTGCTGGACGATGTTTTCGACAAACTGGACCTGGGCCGCATATCTAACCTCATTTCCATGGTGGCCGGGGCCGATTTCGGCCAGATCTTCATCACGGACACAGACCGTACCCGCCTGAGCGGAATCGTGGACCGCATTACGGAAGACCGCGCCTATTTCGTAACGGAAAAAGGGGAATTCACCCGCGTGGAATAGCATGGCCGACCCCATTCGCATACACCGGAAAGAAGCCGTTGGCATGGACCAGCTGGTGCAGCAGTACATCAAGTCCATGAAGCTGGCTGCCGGTCTCAATACCCAGCGCATCTTTGCCGCCTGGGATGCCTGTTCCGGTGCCGGCCCCTTCACCCTCCGCCGCTACTTCCGGGGAGGCAAACTCTACATTACCCTGGCGTCGTCGGTGGTGCGCAACCAGCTCTATTTCCAGAAGGCCGATCTTATAGAAAAGATGAACGCCTATCTTTCTAAGGACGATCTATTTACGGCCGATAACCGGACGGTAAGCTTTATTCAGGAACTAATACTCAAATAGGGGAACCAGAACCTCGTATTCCCTGGATTCACCGCTTATGGCGCCCACCATTCCCAGGCCGCCGGAAACGTTGCTGTAAGTAAAGTTGGCGGGAGTCAGACCCATGTTGGAGAGGAAGTCGAAATTGCTCTGGTATACAGCCTTGAAGAAGTAGAAGAATTCGTCCGACATGCTGTACAGCACAAAGCGGTTGTGAATGCGCTGGGCAATGGGAATGCGGCTGTCGCCTTGGTCTTCCTCTGAAGAGTCGCCTTCGCCCAAATCGCCGCTGATAATGCCTCCGCCGGCCATGCCGGTGTCTCCTTCGGGCATGTTGTTCCGGATCTGGTCCAGGAGGGCTTCGTCGTAGCCGCCCAGGTAGAAGGTGTAGGTGTTGTTCCGGAAGTGTCTGGGGAGAAGAAGCGTAAGCGGATGGTCCCCGTCGTTGGCCAGCCTGTGGCCGTCAAAATCCACCTGGATATAGTCTTCCAGGTCAAAGCTAAGGCTTTCCACTTCGCTGCGGATATAGGTGGGAATGAGATAGGATTCATATTCTTCCGTGCTGCCGTCGGAATAGAAAACCAAAGTGCTGTTGATAATCTGGATGGCGTAATGGTCGTCCTGGGAAGGGGTGTGGTCCAGGACCAGGCTCACCCGTTCCATTTGCAGGCTGTCCGGCGTTTCCACCGTCTCCCGGCGCATTTCCGTTATGATGGGACAGGCTACCAGGCTGGTATGGCCGGAGGCAACGGGGACACCGTCGGCCCTTATCTCCACGGCCACTTCGTCTCCTTCCGAGAGGGGCTGGAGGTTGTAGAAGTACCGTCCATCCTCCGATGAAGCGGTGACACTCTGTCCGTTCACCTGGAGCCGCACGTCAAAGGATACGTTTTCGCGGGTTGCCTGGCCGATGGGCGTGGCGTACTGCGGGCAGATGGACACGCCGTCGGGGCCGGCAACGCACTGGACGTAAATCTGGGCCTCTCCCTCCTGTTTTATATCAAAGGGAATCTCGCAGGCCGATAGCAGAATGCCCAGGGTCAATATAGAAAGTGCTCGTTTCATTCAGAACTTGTAAGTAACGGAAACAGTGGGGATTATAGGAATAAGACCGTAGGCCATTCCGCTGAAGGTACCGTCGTTGTGGGTTTCCAGGAAAGCCATGGAGGCGTTCAGGTGATTGTAGGCGTTGTACACGCTCAGGTTAAAACTAAGACCGTGTCCGTTGTCAAAAGTCTTGGCCCAGTCCAGGCCTACGTCCAGTCTGTGGTATGCGGGCAGCTGGGTATTGTAAGGGGCGTCGAAAACATACTTCCGGCCGCCGTCGGTTTCAATGAAATGGCTGGGGAAGGTGATGCGGTTTCCGCTGTGGAAATTCCAGTTGGCGAAGAGGCTCCAGTTTTTGGCAAAGCGCCAGGAAGCCACCAGGTTTATCTTGTGCCGGTTGTCGTTGCGGTCCGGGAACCACTCTCCGTACAGGGCGTCGAAGCGGCGCAGGGTCCAGGAAAGGGTGTAGTAGGCGCTCAGGGCCAGTTTGCCGTTGTCGTAGGTGCTTTCCCATTCCAGGCCATAGGACTTGCCCTTGCCATCGGCAAAGGACTTTTCCCACTCCGTAAGGGGCGGGGTAAAGGTGTTGCTGCCGTTGTATACAAGCAGGTGGTCCATGGTCTTATACCAGCCTTCCAGATTGATTTTCACGTACTTGTGGGGCGTGAAATACAGGCCGCCGGCAATCTGGTCGCTCAGCATGGGACGGGCGCTGTCCGTGGAAGGCATCCAGCTGTTGGAGGGCAGGTCCATGTACATGGCCGCCACCAGGTGGGCGAACTGGCTCATGCGGGTATAGGACAGTTTGGCCGACAGGGAATTGGACAGCATCCATTTGAAGGCTATGCGGGGTTCGGGGGAGTGATAGACCTTCTTTGCCGTCTTGAACAGGGCATAACGCACGCCCAGGTTCACGGTGAGGTTGTAGCGCAGGAAAATCTCGTCCTCGGCGTAAAGGGCGGGTTCGAAGGAGCGGTAGCCCAGGGCTTCGCTGTCTTCCAGGATACCGGGCTGCCCGTCGGCCCCGGGGGTGGAAGAGGTAAACTTTCGGCCCGAATGGTACCAGTGTTCCTGGAGGGAGAGCCCGTAGCGCACATGGTGGAAAGGGTCGGGGTACCAGTCCCAGTCGCTTTTGAGGCCGATTTCCTTCACATAACCCTTGTTGTTGTCGTCCATGGAAGTGACGCTGTCGCCTTCGGCCCAGGTCCAGAAACTGAACTGGTAGCCGGTGTCGGAAGTGCTCTGGGAGTAATAGAGGACGTTTTTGGACTTCAGTTTCTTAGAGAACTCGTACTGATGTGACGCAGAGGCGGTTAAGCTGCCCCATTTAACGCCGATCTTCATGAGGTTTTCCCCGTAGTGGCCCTCCCCGTCGGTCTGCTTTTCGGTGAGGCCGGCGCGCAGGTAATCGGACCCGGTGTAGAAGCAGACGTTCAGGGTGTTTCCGGGGGCGAAGCGGTGGGTGAGACGGGCGTTGAGGTCGCTCATGGCATAGCCTCCCGTAGCGGTCTCATCGTCTCCGTTTTTCCGGTTGGCATACCAGAGGGCGGGGATGGTAACCAGGTCCATCCAGGAGCGGCGCAGGCCCAGGTTGAAGGAGGTCTTCCCCTTCACTATGGGACCTTCCAGCTGCAGCCTGCCGTCAATGAGGCCCAGGGAGAAAGAACCGTGATACTTTTGCATATCTCCCTCGCGGGTTTCCACATCCACCACCGACGACAGGCGGCTGCCGTAACGGGCGGGAAAACCGCTCTTGTAGAAGTCCAGGTTGTCTATCACGTCCGTATTGAAGCTGGAGAACAAGCCGCCGAAATGGCTGATGTTGTACAGGGGAATACCGTCCAGCAGGAAGAGGTTGTCGTTTCCGTCTCCTCCGTGCACGTACAGACCGCTCATGAGTTCGTTGCCGGCCGCCACGCCCGGAAGCAGCTGCAGTTTCTTGATGATGTCGGGACTTCCGAAGACGGCCACGCCGCTCTTTAACTCCTTGGCATCCAGCCTCATAAGGCCGGTTTGGGTGGTGTTGCGCATCTTCTCCCGGACGGCGGTGATGCGGGCGGCGTCCAGGGAATCCTGCAGGGTCTTGATCTGACCTTGCGCCAGGGTGCACAGCAGCAGCAGGAGGGCCGGCAAAAAGAACTTCTTTTTCATCTGGCTGCAAAGTTAAACAAATTGTTAAAAAATTCTTATATTTGTAGGTAATACACAAGCCATGAGTACCTCCAAGAAAAGATTGCTGGACGCCCATTCCGAGCAAATTCTCCAGGAGTTCCGGGACCACCTTCCGGAATTCCAGAAGCAGGCCATGAAAATATACGTGACCATCAAAGAGACCCTGGACAAAGTGGGCCTGGTGGTAGCCAGCGTGGAGTATCGTGTCAAGGCCGAGGATTCCCTGGCCGGCAAGCTGGAGCTCAAAGGCGCCAAGTATAAATCCCTGGCCGATATCACGGACATCATCGGCGTACGCGTCATCACGTATTACAGCGAGGATGTGGACAAGGTTGCATCGGCCGTGGACCGCCTCTTCGAGATTGACTGGGACAATTCCGTAGACAAGCGCAAGCTGCTGGAAATTGACAGCTTCGGCTACCAGTCCCTGCATTATATCTGCTCCAAGCCGGATTTCCCATACCGTTTCGAGATTCAGATGCGAACCATCCTTCAGCATGCGTGGGCCAATATGAACCACGACACCGGCTACAAGAGCGGTGTGGAAATCCCTGTCTATTACCGCCGCAGCCTCAGCCGTATGGCCGGCCTGCTGGAACTGGTGGACGAGGAATTCAGCCGCATCCGGGTAGAATTGTCCGATTACCGCCGCAGTGTGCAGAATCTGGTGGCATCCGGCAACCTGGACGACGCCCCGCTGGACGGCGAGACTTACCGCAGCTACATGAACATGAATCCTTTCCGCCGGCTGGTGCGCAACATTGCCGCCATCAACCAGGCAGAGGTCCAGGCCGTTTCCCTCATGCCTTATCTGGAGGTATTCCAGTGGCTGGGTTTCCGCACCCTGGGAGACATCCAGCGCCTCATCAAGGAATACTCGGACGCCGCCTTTCAGCTGGCTTCCTACCAGATGAGTCTCACAGACCTGGATATCATCTCCACCTCCGTAGCTCCCCAGAACCTCTGCATCGCCTATATCGTCAAGCAGGGGCGCGGCAAGGCGGGGCTCACGGAAATGTTCAATATCCTCAACGGAGAATCCGAAAGCAACGAAATGATGGCCGAATTCCTCCTGGATCAGGCCAAGGAACTACCTTTTATGAACGAAAAAAAGTAATGGACCCCATTAAGATATCCCTCAAGGACTATGTCCTCTTCGGCGGCGGCGCCAACGGAGAAAGCTACGACTGCGTGTCGGACCCCACGCTCATGCTCAAGCTTTATTTCCCGGGCAAGATAGAACAGCCCCTGGACGAGATGAAGCTTGCCCGCAAGGTCTACGACATGGGCATTCCCACGCCGGAACCCGGTGAATATGTGGTTACTGAAGACGGCCGGTACGGCATCCGTTTCCACCGCATCCCGGGCAAGGTGTCCTATTCCCGCGCCTCCGGTGACCATCCGGAGAAAGTGCCCCAGTATGCCGCCGAGTTTGCCGCCATGTGCCGCCAGCTCCACGCCACCCACGTGGACACCACCCAGTTCGAAAACGTAAAGGACCGCTATCTCCGCCTGCTGGAAGAGAATCCCTTCTTCACGGCCGAAGAGAAAGAAAAACTGGCCCGCTTCATCACCAGTGTGCCCGACGAAGACACGGCCATACACGGAGACCTCCAGTACAGCAACGCCATCTTTGCCGGTGACAAGCGCTATTTCATCGACCTGGGCGATTTCTGTTACGGCAATCACCTCTTCGACGTAGGAATGGTTTACCTGTGCACCTATCTGGACGACGAACCCTTCA
Source organism: Bacteroidales bacterium (assembly GCA_017617475.1). Next base: position 37,912 of record JAFZWC010000025.1, on the reverse strand, counting down.
TCCAGGAGACCTTCCACATGAACAAAGATACGGCCATGAAGTTCTGGGACGCCTTTGTGCCGGAGTATTTCGGCCCTCAGATGTCGCTGAAAGAGGCCGAAAAACTCATCCTGCCTTTCGCCAGCCTGAAAGTCCTCATTGTTGAACGCGATACCAAATGCCCCATGCCCGGACTGCGCGTGGGCCTGGATTCAATACTGAAGTAAGTGTTTTCCATAGACCTCACATCCGGCAACCTGCTGCTGTTGCTCTCCGTCCTGGTTTTCATAGCCGTTCTTTCCAACAAGATCGGCACCAAGTTCGGAGTGCCCTCCATGCTGGTTTTCCTGCTCATAGGCATGCTGGCCGGGCAGGACGGATTGGGGCTTAAGTTTGCCAACCTGCATCTGGCTGAATTCGTCTGCCACCTGGGCATGACCTTCATCCTGCTCCAGGGCGGCCTGGAAACGGAGATGCATGAGACCAAGCCCGTGCTTCGGCAGGGAGTCCTTCTGTCTACCGTGGGTGTGCTTCTGACCATTCTCATCACGGGCGGGTTCATCTACCTGGTGGCGGCCAAGGCCATCAGCGGAGTGGCTACCATCACCGGATGTATGCTGGTGGCCGCCGTGCTGTCCTCTACGGATTCCACGGCCGTGTTCTCCATCCTTCGCAGCAAGCGGCTGCAACTGCGGGAACACCTGGGACCCATGCTGGAGCTGGAATCCGGTAGTAACGACCCTATGGCCTACGCCAGCACCATCATCCTGGTCAAGCTCATCAACGGCGTAGACCTTACTTTCTTCCATTTGCCGGAATGGGCCACCGGCCTGGCCGTGGTACTCATTCTGGCTTATCAGCTGGCTGTGGGCTTCCTGGTGGGTTTCCTGGTGGGACGCTTCGCCAAGTGGATTCTTCCCAAGCTCAACCTGAGCTCCAGTCCGCTTATCAGCATCCTGGTGCTCAGCCTGGCCTTCTTCGCCAACGGCTTCGGCTCGCTCATAGGCGGCAACGGCCTCCTGGCCCTGTACGTGGCCGCCATCATCATCGGCAATTCTCCTACGCTGCCCCAGAAGCGGGAAGTACTCAAGTTCTTCGACGGCATGTCCTGGCTCTCACAGCTCCTGATGGTGCTCCTGCTGGGTGTTCTGGCCCGTCCTTCCCACATGGCTCCCGTGCTGGTTCCTGCCCTTCTGATCGGCCTGTTCCTGATCTTTGTGGCACGCCCGGCGGCCGTTTTCCTGACGCTGCTTCCGTACCGCAAACTGCCGGCCCGGGCCAAGCTGTTTGTCTCCTGGGTGGGCATCAAGGGCGCCGGTCCCATTCTCTTTGCCCTGTACGCGGTGGTGCACGAGGTAGGAGGCTCCGTTGAGATATTCAATATCGTGCTTGTCATTACGCTGCTTTCGCTGCTGTTCCAGGGTATGACCCTGCCCATAGTGGCCAAGTGGCTCAACCTGAGTATAGACGAAGATCCGGAGGTAGAGACCTTCGGCCTGGATTTGCCCGAGGAAATGGGCATGATGAGAGACCATATCGTGGGGGAGGAAGAGCTGACGGCCGGCCAGACGCTGCGGGACCTGCATCTCCCGCACGGCATCCGCGTAATCATGGTCAAGCGCGGAGAACGTTTCCTGGTGCCTCACGGCAGCATGAAACTTGAAGTAAAAGACCATCTGCTCATCATGATGGGAGAAACCGACGATTAGTTAAAACCTGCTACTATGGCACGTCATTTAATTTTACACAACAACATCCAGCAGATTCCCCAGCTCGCCGAGTTTGTTGAAGCCGTTTGCGAGGAAAAGGAACTGCCCCTGCCCACGGTTATGAGTCTTAACCTGGCATTGGAAGAGGCGGTCACCAACGTGATCCTCTACGCCTACCCGGACGGTACAGACGGACTGGTAGACATTGAGGCAACAGTCCGTGACGACAGCCTTGAATTCGTCATCAGCGACAGCGGTAAGCCTTTCGACCCCACCGCCGCGCCCGAAGCCGACGTCACCCTGGGCTTCGAAGAACGCGAGATCGGCGGTCTGGGCATCTACCTGGTGCGCAATATTATGGATACGGTGGAATACCGGTACGAAAATGGCAGAAATATTTTAACCATGGTCAAAAACATTTAAGCAATATGGAAGTATTTATTGAAAAAGAAAACAATGTGACCACCGCCCGTTTCGTGGGCCGTCTGGACACCCCGGCTTCCCAGGAAGTCGCCAAAGCTGTTGAACCCATCCTCGAGGACCCCACCGGTACCATCGTGCTGGACTGCAAGGAGATGAGCTACATCTCCAGCTCGGGTCTGCGTATCTTCCTCACCATCCGCAAGGCGGCTGCCGCCAAGGGGGGTAATGTGATTGTGAAGGATATCAACAACGATATCCGCCAGGTGTTCATGATGACGGGTTTCCTGAACCTCTTCGAAATCCAGTAAATCATGGTCCCGTATGTTGTTACCGTCAGCCGCGAGTTAGGTAGTGGAGGCCACACCATAAGCCGCAAGCTGGCGCAGAAGTTGAACGTACGCTTCAGTGACAAGGAACTTATCCGAGGCCTTGAGGATAAGTTCCATCTCACCACCAGCGGCATAGAGAGGCTTAAAGGTCAGAAGAAGAACTGGCTCAGCGATTTCATTCAGCTGGTGGCGCCCGTTCCCCAGGCCGATCTGCTAGTGGAGCAGGACAGCCCGTTCATCAAGGAATTCAGGGCCGACCTGACCACAGACGACATCCACGAGGCCGAGGTTGAGATAATCAAGGGCATCGCTGCCGAGGGTCCCTGTGTCATCGCCGGCCGTTCGGCCTTCTTCATCCTCCAGGACTGCGCCAACAAGGTGGACGTGTTCATTACTGCCTCCATGGAACACCGCATCGAACGGGTCATGCGTAAGCAGGGCCTCACCCGTGAGGTTGCCATCGAGGCCATCGAGAAGGTGGACAAAGCCCGCGACAATTACATTCAGCGCTACACTGGCAAGAGCCGCTACGACGCCCGCAACTACAACATCGTCCTCAATGTGGATAACCTCACCGAGGACGAAGCTGTAGATTTGATCCTGGACTACATCAACAAGATGAAGTAGGGGATATCCTTGCTAATACACCATTTGAATGGCCGCCCGCTGCGCCCTTTGGCTGTGGGCGGCATTCATTTTACCGAAGTTCCACTTTACGCCGAAGACGACGTACCGGCCCATGATGAGACGGTAGGAGTCTTCCTCGTAGTTGGCGTTGACGGTGTGCCTGAGACTCCGCGTCTGGTTCAGGATGTCATTCACCTTGACGCTCAGGTTGAAGGCTCCGATGTTCTTGGAAATCTCTGCGTCCCAATGCCATTCCGGCAGGCCGTAACCTTCCGCATAGCCAGTATAGAACCAGTAGGACATCTCTGAATTGAACTCGAATTCGTGCTTGGTGGTATAGGATCCTCTGGCGTAAATGCGGGTGTCCAGCGTATTCCGGTTGGTGTTGGGATTCACGGAATAGCGGACTATACGCCCGTCAGTATTGGCTCCCACGGCGAATGACCAGTGGTCCGGGTTATACTTGACGGAAAAGCCGGCACTGGGATTGATGGAGCCGGTGTTGCTCTCTTCAAAGCCGCTCTTCCCGCCGTAGAAGCGATTACCGTCGGCATCGCCCCAGAAATCGGCCATGAAGGCAGAATAATTGAAGGTTTCCTTGTCCAGTCCGGCAAGGGTTGTCCGGGCCTGGTAGCTGGTGGAGAAAGCATAGCCGAAGTCTGCGCTGAGGGTGAGGGACCAGAGCTTCCCGGCATCCAGAGGAGTAGTGTAATTCAAGTATACATCGGTGTAGTAGCTCGGTTTTCTGGTATTCACCGGAATGGAATACAGGATACCGTCCTCATCGTACCACAGGGCCGATTCAATGGGATGATAGGTGAGCCCTCCATACAGATTAGCCGACACGGTAGAGAACTTTTCCCGGTTGTTCCGGGTCCAGTTTGCACTGAAAGAGGTGGATGTGTAGGGCTTCAGATAGACGTTGCCCAGGCTCAGGCGGGACGGGTTGCCTATGTTGAGCACAGGGAGCATCCGGTTATTGGAAGGCCGCCGGTTGTTGCCGGAAACGGTGACGGTGAAGCGGTCATTCTCCTTGCGGTGCTGGAAACGGAGCGTGGGCATAAAGAACCAGTTCCATTCATCCTTGCCCGTGGTGTCCTCAATGCCATAGCTCTTGGAGAAAGTTTCATTGAGCATGCCGATGGCGCGGGCGCCCAGGGTAATCCAGCTGTTCTGGCCGAACTTATACTGGGTCGTGAGGTCATAGTTCTGCTCAAAGTAGTTGGAGCGGCTCACGGAAGAATAATAGTCATTCTTTCCGGCCGCATCGAAGGCATCCCGGACATTGTTCCGGCGGGACCACCCATAGAACGCCGTAGCGGAGAGTGTCCACTTGTCGCCGATGGGTTCCGTATAGAGAATGTTTCCTTCTACTCTGTAAGTCAAGCCGTTGGAGTTGTATGTCATGGTGCGGGAACCTTCTACCCCTGCCGTTTTCAGGAAGGACGATTCCATGCTTTCACCGTCATTGCCCGCATAACTGGAATAGAGATAAAGCTGGATGCTCCGGTTATTCTTTCCCCATAGTTCCCGGAAGGTGACGTCGGTACTCAAAGCCGCATTCTTGTCCCATGTCAGGTTTTGGGAGGAGTTTTGGGAGCGGTTCAGGAAACTCCCTTTCCGCCAGGTTTCCGTTGAGTCTTTAGTAAAGGAATCTGTCTTGGTGTAGCGGAAGGTGGGACGGAGATGGAACCATACCTTGCCCGTCTCTTTCTTGAACTCCATATTGGCCGAAAAGCCGTTGGCATAGGATTTCCCCATGCTCTCCATGGTGGAGGACAGATTCCCGTCGTCCTGGAACGTAGTCCTTTGGGCCCGGTTGCCGGAATCCGTATCGGTGTACTTATAATTGACGCTCACGGTGGTTTCCACATCCTTGATGCGGGCGGTATTGGCGTTTACGCCCAGCTGGGCCGCCGTAGAGAGCCCCTGACCCAGGGAAGAAGTCCGTTCCCCGTCTTCATTCACCAAAACGAACACGGTGTTGGAATCATTGATGTTCTGGCCGTTCGCAATCACCGTCACCTGGTCTTTCTCGCCATAGGCCGATACAAGGGCGTTTGCGCTGTACAGCAGTCCGCGGTTATCCCGGAGCGCGTCGTCTCCCTCCTTCTTGCCCAGCGTAGTGCCTCCCTTGGCGGTTATATTGCCGAACCAGCCCTTCTCGTATTCTTTCTTGAGGGCCACGTCCAGCACCTTCTCGCGGTTGCCGTCCTGGATGCCGGAAGCGCGTGTGGCCTCGGATTCCCGGTCAATCACGCGGATCTTGTCCACCACGGCGGCGGGGAGGTTGTTGATGGCCGTGCTCTGGTCGTTGAAAAAGAAGGTACGGCCACCCACGGTGAGCTTGTCAATCTCCTGGCCGTTGAACTTGACTTTCCCGTCTTCGGTGATTTCCATGCCCGGCATGCGCAACAGAAGGTCCTTGAGCATGGCATTGGCGCCCACGCGGAAGGAGGAGGCATTAAACTCCACCGTATCCTGTTTGACCACGATGGGATTGCCCACGTCAGTGACGGTGGCCGCCTGCAGGAACTGCTCGTCCACCTGCAGCCGGATGGTACCCATGTCCACCATCCGTTCGCGGAAGTACCGCTCCTTAATATAGGGTTTGTAGCCCATCATTTCCACATGGAAGACATAGCTGCCATACGGAACCTCTTCCAGTTTGGCCTCGCCCTTGGCGTCCGTCACGGTGAAATTGGTGATGGTGGTGTCCTTGGACGGAATCACATACACGGAAGCAAAACCCACCGGCTCGTTGGTAAGCGAATCCAACACCGTGGTCTTGATTTCGCTCAGGCGGCCCTGCATGATGTTGTCATTTATAATAAATACCTGCGCCCCGGCCGAAAAGCCCAGGCACAGGCAGAATGCGATTGCGCTTAATAACCTTTTCATTTGTCTTTAATTCACCCTTGACGGTAATGCCCCCCGTTTGCTTCAACTATCATGCTAGCAAGATATTTTTCACAAATAAAGCTGCCCGAAAGGCAGCTTTATTTGTGGAGGTGAGCGGACTCGAACCGCTGTCCAAACGTCGCACCAGGCGGCTTTCTACATGTTTATCCTGCCTTTGGTTTTCGACGGTTCCCTGCCGGAAGGCGGGCGAAGAACCGCTTAGCCTTTAAGTCTTAGCCGGATTTAGAGGCGTGGTCCGGAGCAGCCTCAAATGGATGATACCCCTTGAGGGGCCCTTAAGAGGCGGAAGGGCCGAGGGATACTCGTCGGCGGCGCAACCTTGGCGCGGCGGATTAAGCTAATTGGACTTGGCCGAATTAGGCAGCGAGTGCATAGTTGTTGTTGGCAACTGATTTTTCGGAGTCTGAGATTTACGGGCAAGGCTCCCACGCCCGACATGCTTACCGTCCAGCATCAGCGCTGTCAAAACCAAAACACCCCCGTTGGACGTGAAGGCAAAGATACGAATTTTTTATTAACTTTGCGGTCCATGAGAAAGATTCTCATATGTTTGTGTATGGCTTTTGCGGTGCTGTCCTGTGCGTCCGTGAGGCGGGCCACCCCCATTGCCGTTGAGGACCTTAAGCAGTATCCCACCGGTCAGGAAGAGCAATCCAGACCCGTCGTTCCGCATCCCAAGTCCAAGGCGGAGGCCGATGCCGAGAAGTATCCTGTGAAGCTGGAACCCATACCTGAAGAGCCCACGCCCAAGAGCCAGGTTTCGCTGGCCCAGCAGATTATTGACTATGCCCGCACCTTTACGGGAACGCCGTATAAGCTGGGTGCCGCAGGCCCGCAGCAGTTTGATTGTTCGCACTTCACGGCCTATGTGTTCAAGCATTTCGGCTATACGCTCACTGCCTTCTCCCAGGCTCAGTTCCGGGAAGGCCGGGAAGTCCCGTCCTACGCCGACCTCCAGGTGGGAGACCTGGTTTTCTTCGGCTCCCGCGGCAGTGTACGCAACATAGGTCACGTGGGAATTGTAGTGTCCGTAAACCAGGAGAACGGCAGTTTCAACTTTATCCATGCCTCCGTTTCCAAGGGCGTCACGGAAGACAATTCCAACCATCCCTATTTCATGATGCGCTACATTGGCGCCCGCCGGGTTCTGCCGGACTAGTTTTCATAATTGTAAATACCCAGATCAATCTCGTGGTCTGTCCATGGGGTGACCGTTACGGCGAAGGTTACTTCGGTGGCGTCACCGGTCAGTTGGGCCGTAATGGTGTTCAAAGCCCCGCCGGCTATGGCCAGGTCGCAGGTCTTTTCAGAAAACGTTTTGGTATAGTCTCCTTTTGTGGCGGTCCAGGTGGCCGTTACGGTGTAAGTTCCGGGTACAAGGTACAGGTCGTTGGACTTTGTACCGGGCTCGGTGTCGGCTATGACCACCGGGTTTTCGGCCGCCGTGAGGTTGCTCCAGCCAGTTCCGTCCGTCTGGCCGGAGCCTGTGCGGAGGTTATAGGTGCCTCCGGTATTGGGGACGATGGTAACGGAAATGTCCGTTATGGTGTACCCGTTTACTGCCGAGAAGGTTACGTCGCTGATTCGGGCAAAGATGTGTTTGAACGCCAGGGTGTTGACGTCATTGTAGGTGGGGTTGGGAAGATAGGCGCACACCACGTCACTGTCGTTGGTGGCCAATATGGTGGCCCCGGCGGCGGTATGGGTAAGGTCGAAGGTGCTGGCGTAGAAGTGATAACCCGGGTCTGTGGACGGCCACCATTTGCTTTCATCGGCCTGGAAGTAATCTTCGCCCATGGAAAAGGAGGCATTGGTCCACACTGCGGTCTCTTCCTCTTCTTCGCCTTTGGTGGCCGATACGTTGAAACCGCTGGCGACCAGGGCGGCCTGGTCCACGACGGTGGCTTTTGTCTGTACGCTCACGTTGAACCCCGGATGGCTTCGGAATACGATCTCGCCCAGGGGAGCGGATGGGGCGTTGTTTTTTTGGCAGGATAATGCACAGCTCACGGCCAGCAGGGCCAGGCCTGAACGGAAGAAAGTAAAGATTGTTTTCATCAGATATAGAGGTTATTGTCAGATTTCAAATATCAGGTTGTCACCCTTTTCCCATTCGGCCACGGATATTTGGAATTTGGCTTCGGTGTAGTCGAATTCCAGATAGACATCGGCCAGGTTCTTGTCCTCCCAGGAAAAGTCCGTTTTTTCCCGAAGGAGGTTCCACAGGTTGAAGGCGTCCACCAGCCCCTCCGCCTGCCCCAATTCCGGGATGCCGTACAGCTCCATGGTCAGGGAATGGTCGGCCTGGCGGGGAACGATGAAACGGAAAGTTCCGTTGGCCTCTTCCTCGGGTTCATGGCGGAAGGCCCCTTTGACGGGGACGCCTGTTGAGGCGTCAATTCCAACGGTATTGCCGGTGATGGCCATGCGGAAGGGGAGCCGTCCTCCGGCAAGCCGGAACTGGTCGAAATGGGTAAAACGGATGGTCATCCGGGTAAAATCCTTTACGAACTCGACGGGGATGAGCACCGATTCTTCGCGGCCCGGGACTTTGTCGTAGGCAAAACGGAACAGGGGGACATAGTCGGCCCCTTCGTCCACCACCCACTGGAAAATGCCCTGTTTGCGGGCCCCTTCAAATCCCATGACTCCGTAGCCCTTCACTGCATCCAACTTTTTGACTTTCAAATAGAATGACTGATCCTGGATGTCGTCCACTATGGTGGTGTCGGCCGTCAGAAATACCTCTTCCGTCTGCGAATAGGCGGCAATATGCACACGGTTCACCCCGTCAAAAGCGTCGGCATTCTCAATGTCGAACAGGAGCATACTGGGGCAGACGATGCGGTTTTCCAGGACCAGGTTCTGGCAGGAAAGCAGGAGGACGACGGCCCCCAGTAAAGGGATCTTGGCTTTCATGATCAGAGTTCGTAAGTAAGTGTGGTGTGCCCGCCCCATTGCCCCACGGTGACGGTTGCCGACAGTTTGCCGAACTTGGGACGGTCGCCGGGAGCATCGGAGGCTCCGCCGGGCATGGTAATGGTGATGTTTTCGATATCGTAGGTGTGGTTGCGTTCCAGGGTGGCTCCAGCGCTGGATTTGGGAATGTCGAAGCAATAATACGATTCCTCCCCATGGGCGGCATTGTCTCCTGCATTCCGGCCTGCAGAGCCCCTCACATAACCGTGCAGGATAATGCGGGTCAGGCGGGCCGATGCCGTGGCTTCGGTATTGTCGTTGGCCGCTGTGGAAACGTTGGGATACACGTAAAAGTGGCGGTTCAGATCCTGCGTCCCCGTAGTGGGGCCGATGGAAATGCCCATATCCCCCCGGTCGCCCAGGATGGCACGGGCTGCAGCCGGAACGGATTCATTCCAGGCTTCCAGGTTGTACCAGCAGGCCGATGAACCCAGCTCGGCCGTGGTCCGGCTGGTGCCGCCCAGGCTCACGCTGTTGACGGCGTTAAGCACGTACACTTCCTTGATGTCCAGAAAACAACCTTCCAGCGACGTGTTGGAGAAGTCCACATTGATGTTGCGTACCGATATCCGGGCTCCCAGGTGGGTGACCGTGATGGAAACCGGTGTGATGGCGCCCACCGAAGCCGCCGTGTTGAATTCTCCCACTTCTATTCCGGTGCCTCCCGTCATCACCAGACCGGTGGCGGAGTTCTCTTCCAGCATGGAATAGTGGGACATGAGTTCATACTCGTTTTCGAAGGACTGGCGGGGCGCGTTCACCAGAGCCCAGACCTTCTTTTTCCCTACATAGGTGTTAAGCGTGAGGGTAGTCCGGCCATCGGAGCTCCATTTGTCGGTTTCCAGCAGATTCTGGGTGGGGTCGGTGCTGCTCAGGTCCTTGAACACAAAGATCTGCAGGGTGTTGACGGCCGATTCCTCCGTGGCGGTTCCCAGCACCTTGGTGGCCGGATCGCCCGGAAGGATCAGATGGACCAGAAGGGTACCTGTGGGAGCGGATTCCGGGCTTTGGAGCCAGGCCGAGGGATAGTTTTGCTGGCAGGATGCCAGGAGCAGGCTCATGGCCAGCAGTAAGCATTTTCTCATGATACGTGTAAATGGTTAATAATTATTGTCTTCTTTCTCTTGATGCAGGCCGTAGCGCTGGATAAGGGCATTGATCTCCGGATCCAGATTGCCCCGGAAAACATAGGAACGGTCTTCGTGGCAGGCCAGCAGATACGCCTGCACCGCATTCTGGTCGTCTCCCTTTCGGGCATAGAGCAGGGCCAGCATGTAGTTGACCTGCGGCGTTTTCTCCAGTTCCTTCAGGATGGCCATGGCCGAGGCGTTGTAATCCAGGGACACATAGGCGATGGCCGTGTTGTAGTCTTTGTACTCCTTAAGCAGCGTCAGGGCTTTCTCATATTCCCTTTCCTTCAGGGCCGAGACTCCTTCCAGGTACGTACTGTCCACTTCGGTGGTGTGTATGGTATCTTTTACCATGCCCTTCCGGTGCAGATGAAAATCGAACCGGACCGTTCTGAGCCGGGGGTAAAGGTTCTCCCGCAGGTATCGGTAACAGGAGAGTTCCTGCAGGCCCTTTTCCCGGAGGTCGGGGTCGGCGATGTCTTTCATCCCTTCGTACCGGTCTTTGTCGGCCTTCCGGAGTACGGTGTCTTTGAGGACGAGCGCGTCCAGCATGGACCAGTTCTCGGCGTCGTAATGGGGGAGGAAGCGGATGGGCTCCCGCCTGGCTTTCCGGTAACTGTTGTCCAGGGAAAGCTGGATGCCCTGGCTCCTCTTGAGCGAGTCCTCCCTCCGTTTGAGGAAGGCCTGATAGTGCCTGGAAACCGACTGGGACCTGAGCACAGACAGTTTCCGGTTGCTTTCCCAGGATCCTTCCGGTGAACAGGAAGCCGTTATCACAATGGAGTCCAGGTCGAAAACCTTGTCTTCCACCAGACTCACCAGGTTTTCCCGGATGCGGCCCATTTCCGTGGGGTTGTTTCCCTGATCCTCCCGGATATCGGCCTTGCCCTGCTCAAATTCTATGTAGCAGGCCGTGTTGGCCTGGACAGTCCGGCTGATAACCTTGGTTTTATAGCGTATACGATTGTCCGCGAGGCCGCTGAGCGAGCTTATATAGAAGGTGAGAGGCTCGCTGGGCGGGACTCTGTAAATGACTTGTCCGTCCTGGAGAACTTCTCCGCCCAGGACCACGGATGCTTTGCGCATCTTGGGCCGGACCCGGAGGGATTGCACGTATTCGTAGGCGATGTCGCCGCCTATCTGGTGAATCACCGTGTCCAGGCGCAGCCCCTCCGTCACGATGGGCGCTTTTACGTATTGCCGGAATACATCATCCTTCCTTTCTACCTTACGACGGTTCAGGCGTACACGCAAATCATTGGTATAATGCTCCAGGGCGCGTTGTTCCGTTATCCCGAAGGCCGATGTGAAGACAGAGTCCGACACATAGCTGCTGTCGGTCCGGAACCGGTAAATGGAAGGGATGTTGCGGCGAAGGAAGTTTTCCAGTTGCCTATGGTCTACAAAATGAAGCGAATCGGCTGCGATGGATTCCAGAAAGCGGCGGTATTGTTCGTATCCTTTCAACTGCGCTTTCCGGTAACCGCTGCCGGTGATGAAGACGGGCTCCAGGCGGATGCTGTCTTCCAGGACAAACAAGTCGGGATAGAAACACAGCTGCCAGTCGCTGTCCTGCATCTTTTCCGGGACCAGGATCTGGAAGTGAAGGTCTACACTGCCGCCGCGTTCCGCCACATTGCGGAAGCGGGCGGTTACCTTGGCGGCATCCAGGGTCTCATGGGCCACCATTTCTCCGTTTTCGTCCTTGACGGCTTTCATGATGATGACCTCACGGCCTTCCGGGTCTTGTACCACCAGGGTGTCCCGGTGCACCGGGGCCCCTATATCCAGGGTGGGGAGCTCCCTTTCCTCGCTCAGCGACAACTGTGCCGTCACCTGACCCTCCCTCAACTGCCGGATATGGGAGGTCTGGGCACAGGCGGTCGCCAGCAAAAGCAGGAAAGCCGACAGGAGATGGCGTTGGCTGGCTGCGTTCATGGTTATAAGTCTCTTTGGGGTTGCATGGTGGAGGCGTCTTCTTCTTTTTGGAGCAGTTCCACTTTGTTGGCTATGACGTCCATGGCAGAACGCTCTTCTCCGGTCTGGGTGGTGTATTTGCGCACGCGGATGCGTCCTACCACGCGGACCCATGACCCTCTCTGGATGTTGTACAGGTCGTTGATGTTGATCTTTCCACTCCAGGCCGATACATTGAACCAGGCCGTTTCTATTATGGAGTTGCGGTCCTTGTCAATGGTGCTGTACTCGGTGACCACCGAGAAGTTGCACACCTGGCTGTTGTTGAAGCTGTTGATCTCGGCGCGTCCCACCACGCCCTTGAGCTCTAGTTTGTTTAAAAATTCCATACTCTCACATATTATGCGTTGAACACGGGCCCGGAACCGGCGCGCGCTGCCTGGGGCCTCGGGAACAAAGTAAAGGCGGAAAGCCGCCGTTTGCATTACCCGGCCACCCTGTGGGTGTCAGAATTTTCTGTTTCTTATGCTTTTTGTGTGTTTTGCCTGTTGTATCACAAGAAAAAAAGCGAATCGCAAGAATGATTCTTACAATTCGCTTTTCTTGTTGTTCAAGCAAAACAACAAAAAATCCGGAAATGTTTTTTACGATGCTTGGATTTGTCGCATCCGTTTTACACCTTTGCCAAAAACCGGCTTATGGCCTATTCGCTCAAATACTTCAAGATTGAGACCCGCTGCCTGCAATGCGGCAAGGAGATCATGTATGGCAGGGCCGACCGAAAATTCTGTTGTGCCGACTGCAAGAACCAGTACCACAACCGGCGCAAGTACCCCATGCGGGAGGAGCTGGAAAGCTCCGTGCTCCGGAAAATCGACCTTAATCACGCCATACTGGAACGCCTGTACAAGATGGGGGTAAATACCATCGACCTCCTCACCTTGAGCCACCTGGGCTTTGACGCCCGCTTCGTCACCTCTTTCCGCCGTGTAGGCCGACACGATGTCTTCGGCATCTTCGACCTCCAGTACGAAATGACCCCCTCCCGTATCAAGAAGCTCGTCTCTTTATCACAAGATAGTACAGACTGAGAGATACCCTCTTCAGAAACCCCTCCGCTTCGCTGGCGCCAGCAGGCGCCCGGCCGTACCCGGGATTTTGCAGAAGCAAAATCGTAGAGGGAGAAAAGGCCGCGGGGGATAATAGGGGGCAGCGCCCCCTCTAACAAACGAGGGTGGCTAAGGTTTCTGAAGAGGGTATCTCTCGGTCTGTCAAGCTATGCTTTTTTCTGGGGGTCTTTGAAGAGGATCCAGAAGAAGATGGCTACCGCCATGGCGTAGCCGGCGAAGATGTACCAGGCGTTGGGCCAGTTGGCGGGAGTGTTGAACACGTCGCAGGCATCTACCACGGCGCCGGCGGCCAGGGTGCCGATGGTGGCGCCGAAGCCGTTGGTCATCATCATGAACAGGCCCTGGGCGCTGGAGCGGATTTCCGGGGCGGCGTTCTGCTCCACATACAGGGAACCGGAGATGTTGAAGAAGTCAAAGGCCATACCATACACGATGCAGCTGAGGATGAACAGCAGCACGCCGGGCATGGAAGGATGGCCCATGCCGAAGAAAGCGAAACGGAGAACCCAGGCGAACATGGAGATGAGCATCACCTTCTTGATGCCGAAGCGCTTCATAAAGAAGGGGATGAGCAGGATACAGAGGGTCTCGGATGCCTGGGATATGGCTATAAGGGCGTTGGAGTTCTTGACGGCGAAGGTGTCGGCCAGGGACGGATCGGCGGCAAAAGACCCCAGGAAGGTATTGGCGTAGCCGTTGGTAATCTGCAGGGAGGCTCCCAGGAGCATGCTGAAGATGAAGAAGATGGCGAACTGGCCGTCCTTGAAGAGGCTGAAGGCCTTGAGGCCGAAGGCTTCTGCCAGGGACTTCTTGCCCTTGGCCCTGTTCACCGGACAGTCGGGCATGGTGAGGGCGTAGCCGCAGAGGATGAGCGACAGAATACCGGAGCTGATGAGCTGGGTGTAACTGTCCTGCATGGCCACACCGCCAACGTGCAGGAAATTGGTGACAAGCATGCTGCAGATGAAGCCCACGGTACCGAACACGCGGATGGGAGGGAACTCTTTCACGGGGTCCATTCCTTCCTTGCTCAGGGCATTGTAGGCCACGGAATTCACCAGGGCGATGGTGGGCATGAAGAAGGCCACACTCAGGCTATACAAGACAAACAGCGGAATAAATTCCACGGCGTCACCGGCCGAGATGCAGTAGATTCCGGCTTCAATCATGAACAGGCCGGCCAGGGCGTGGCAGATGGACAGCACCTTCTGGGCAGGGATTCTCTTGTCGGCCACTATGCCCATGAGGGTGGGCATGAAGATGGACACGATGCCCTGCATGGCAAAGAACCATTTGATATGGCTTCCCATGCCGATGTTGCCCAGGTAGCGGCCCAGCGAGGTAAGGTAGGCGCCCCAGACGGCAAACTCCAGGAAGTTCATCACGATGAGCTTGAGGGTAACGGGTTTGATCTTGATCTGCATAATGCTATTTTGTGTTATTGTTTTCGGTTGGTCAATCATGCAAATTTACGAAAAAATCCGTACTTTTGTATGTTTATACAAATGGGATGTTCAAATTTGAAAAGATAGCCAGTGATCCTGCCAGTGCGGCCCGTGCGGGAAAGATTTCTACCGACCACGGAGAAATCCTAACCCCCATCTTCATGCCGGTGGGTACGGTGGGTTCCGTGAAGGGAGTCTATCACCGGGATCTGGAACAGGACATCAAGGCCCAGATTATCCTGGGCAATACCTATCATTTGTATCTGAGACCCGGTCTGGATACCCTTTACAAGGCTGGCGGCCTGCACAAATTCGAGCATTGGGACAGGCCCATCCTCACGGACAGCGGCGGCTTCCAGGTGTTTTCTCTGGCGCCCATCCGCAAACTCACGGAGGAAGGCTGCAAGTTCTCTTCCCACATAGACGGCAGCAAGCACATCTTCACCCCGGAAAACAACGTAGATACCCAGCGCATCATAGGGGCCGATATCATCATGGCCCTGGACGAATGCTGCCCGGGCGACGCCGACGAACGATATGCCGCCAAGTCCCTCCGGCTCACGCAGGGCTGGCTGGAGCGTTTCGCCAGGCATTTTGACGAGACGGAGCCCCTGTACGGTTACCAGCAGGTGATGTTCCCCATTATACAGGGCTGCGTTTATCCCAACCTGCGCAAACAGGCCGTGGAACACGCCCTCAAGCTGGACAACGCCAACCGCGGCGGCTATGCCGTAGGCGGCCTGGCGGTAGGGGAGCCCACGGAAAAGATGTACGAAATGCTGGAGGTGACCTGCCCGCTGCTGCCGCAGGACAAGCCCCGCTACCTCATGGGCGTGGGAACGCCCGCCAACATTCTGGAAGGCATTGCCCGCGGTATAGATATGTTCGACTGCGTGATGCCCACCCGCAACGGCCGCAATGGCATGCTTTTCACATGGGATGGCATTATGAACATGCGCAACGCCAAGTGGACGGACGATTTCGGCCCCCTGGACCCCCAGGGCACCTCTTTCGTAGACAGTTATTATACCCGCGGATACATCCATCACCTGTTCATAGCCAAGGAGATGTTCGCGGCCATGGTGGCCACGGAGCACAATCTGGCCTTCTATCTGGATCTGGTCCGCGTGGCCCGCGAACACATTGTGGCCGGTGATTTCCTCTCCTGGAAAAACGCCGTGGTTCCTAAACTTATGCAGAGGCTATGAGGTTTAAGTTCAGAGGACTCCAGCGGCTGGACTGGTACATAATCAGGAAGTTCCTGGTCACGTTTTTCATGGCCCTCCTCTTCCTGGCGCTGCTCATCGTCATCTTTGACGTGAGTGAGAAAATTGAGGATTTTATCCGCAAGGAAGCCCCCCTGCACGAGATTATCTTCGACTACTATGTAAACTGGGTGCCGTTCTTCATGAACCAGTATGCGCCCATGTTCGTGTTCCTGACGGTCATTTTCTTCACGTCCAAGATGACTCAGGACTCGGAGGTGATTGCCGTGCTGTCCAGCGGAATAAGCTATCACCGGTTTATCCTGCCTTATCTGATATCGGCCTGCTTCATTGCGCTGCTTTCCCTGGAACTGGGGCAGTGGGTGCTTCCGCATGCCAACGGTATCCGGGTGGAGTTTGAGCAGAAGTACAATCCCTGGCGAAAGGTGAAGATAGGCCATGATATGCACTATAAGCTTGAGAATGACCATTTTGTGTATCTGGAGAGCTTCAGTGCCTATAACAATACGGCCTACAATTTCACCCTGGAAGACCTTTCGGGAGGCCGGCTCCACTCCAAGATTACGGCCGAAAGTGCCCAGTTCGACACGCTCACCGGAGTCTGGCACCTGCGCAACTGGTTCAGGCGGGATTACGACGAAGGCATGCGGGACCATATCCGCAGCGGCCGGCAGATGGATACCACCCTCAGCCTTACCAGGGACGACTTTTTCCTGAACAAATGGACCATCCAGCGCCTGAACAAGCGGGAACTGGACCAGCTGATTGACACCCAGATCATGCGAGGGGACGCTTCCGTGAACCGGGCGCTCATTGAGAAGAACAACCGCTATTCGCTGCCGTTCTCCACCATTATCCTCACCATCATCGGCCTGGCTCTCTGTACCAAGAAAAAGAGGGGAGGAATGGGATGGAACCTGGCGGCAGGAACGGCCCTGGGCTTTTCCTACATCCTGTTCATGCAGTTCAGCGAGATGTTCGTGATAACGGATACCCTGCCGGCTTCCATAGCCGTCTGGCTGCCCAATTACCTTTATTCGATTATTGCAATCGTCTTATATATAAAAGCTCCGAAATAATGAAGGTACAGATAATAAACCAGTCTTCTTTCCCTTGCCCGGCATACGCTACCGAGCAAAGCGCCGGCGTGGATCTCAAGGCCAACCTGACGGAATCCGTTACTCTGCAGCCCCTGCAGCGCACGCTGGTTCCCACCGGCCTGTTCATTGCCCTTCCGGTTGGATATGAGGCCCAGGTGAGGCCCCGCAGCGGTCTGGCGGCCAAGCACGGCATCACCGTGCTCAACACTCCCGGTACCATTGATGCCGACTACAGGGGAGAGATCAAGGTGATTCTGGTGAACCTCTCAGACCAGCCCTTCGAGATTGTCCCCGGGGAGCGCATAGCCCAGATGGTGATAGCCCGCCACGAGCACGTGGAGTGGGAGCAGGTGGACCAGCTGGACGCCACGGAGCGTGGCGCCGGCGGCTTCGGCAGCACCGGGAAATAACTGTTGTTGTCATTCTGAGCGAAGCGAAGAATCTGTTATATGAGCATTCAAGAATTATATAATATTTTCCTGCAGTCTGCAGGAGTATGTACGGACACCCGTACCCTTAAGAAGAATCAGTTGTTCTTTGCCCTGAAGGGCGAGAACTTCGACGGCAACCGCTTTGCCCTCCAGGCCCTGGAGAAAGGTGCGTGCTATGCCGTGGCAGGGGAGGACCTGCAGGCCGATGACCCCCGCCTGGTCAAGGTGCCCGACACCCTGGAAACCCTGAAGGCCCTGGCGGCGTATCACCGCCGGCAGCTGCGCATTCCCGTCATCGGCCTTACCGGTACCAACGGGAAGACTACCACCAAGGAACTCATCAAGGCTGCCCTGGGTGCAGCCTATAGGGTGAGCGCCACGGAAGGCAACCTGAACAACGAGATTGGCGTGCCGCTTACAGTGCTTAAGATAGGCCCCCGCGCCCAGCTGGCCATTGTGGAGATGGGCGCCAGTCATCCGGACGACCTCAAGCCCTTGCTGGCCGTGGCCCAGCCCAACCTGGGTCTTATCACCAACGTGGGCAAGGCGCACCTGCTGGGCTTCGGCAGTTTCGAAGGGGTGAAGCATGCCAAGGGGCTGCTCTATGATTATCTGAAAGAGCATGACGGCGTTGTGTTCGCCAATGCTGACGACCCTGTTCTACAGGAAATGCTGGCCCAGAGGGGCCTGGAAGCCATCGGCTATTCGGCCGAAGGAATAAAAATCAAGGCCAACCCCTTCGTGGAACTGGACTTTGACGATGCCGTGCTGAAGACGCAGCTTGTGGGTGCCTACAACGCGTGCAATGTGCTGGCCGCCCTCAAACTGGCCTGGTACTTTGACGTCCCGCGCGAGGATGCCCTGCAGGCCATAGCCTCGTACGTTCCTTCCAATAACCGCAGTCAACTGGTTAAGACAGAAAAGAATACGCTTATTGTAGATGCGTACAACGCCAACCCTTCCTCCATGGCCGTGGCGCTGGACAACCTGGCGCTCATGAAGGGTCGCAAGGTGGCCCTGCTGGGAGACATGAGGGAACTGGGCGAAGACTCCGCCGCCGAACACAGCCGCATCGTTGAGCGGCTGAGATCCTTCGTCGCTTGCGCTCCTCAGGATGACAATTGTCATTCTGAGCGAAGCGAAGAATCTGTTGAAGCATACCTAGTCGGTGAAGAATTCGCCAAGGCTGCCGCAGGTACGCCCTATAAAACTTTCGCCACGTCCGAAGACCTGGCGAAGTATCTGAAAGAGAATCCGCTGGAAGGTTGCACCGTCTTACTGAAGGGCTCTCACAGCATTCAGATGGAGAAGGTTATAGATTCGCTTTAACAATCAGTTTGTGCACGGTGAAGGCCAGGGTGAGGCCCAGGATTACACCGAAGATACTCCCTACCAGAATATCCCCCAGGTAATGGGCCGCCAGCATGGTGCGGCTTATGGACATGAGTGCCGCCCAAATGAGGATGACGCAGCCGTAAACACTGTAGTTGTGTTTGCGGTCGTTCAGCTGAAGGCCGGCCCAGCTGCCGGTGGCAAAGCCGAAGGCGTTGCTGGCATGGCCGGAGAAGAAACCGTACAGGCCTCCTATGATTCCGTCCGGGCACCGGACACCGTTGGCTATCATCCACGGGTCCCGGCAGGGGCGAAGGCGCATGAAACCGTCCTTGAACAGATTGGCTACCTGGTCTGTGATAATGAGCCCCAGAACTACTGTAAGAATAACGGCCAGGCCCTTTTTCCAGCCCATGCGCCAAATGGCGAACAGGCTCATGAGGATGTACAGGGGAAGCCATTCCCGTATGCCGGACATCAGATGCCAGAAGCCGTTGAGGGCTTCCGGATTGTGCAGATTGATCCAGAGGGTGAGCCGCTGGTCTAGTTGGACAAGGCTTTCCATAAGGCTTCCTTAAGTTCGTTCAGGCCGGTCTGGGCCACCGAAGAAATAAAGACGTGCGGAATATCGGCCGGGAGTTTTTTCTCAATTTTGGCCTTCTGCTTCTCGTCAATGAGGTCCGTCTTGGTAATGGCCAGCACGCGGTCCTTGACCAGGAGCTCCGGGTTATACTCTTCCAGTTCGTTGAGCAGGACCTTGTAACCCTTGACCACGTCGGGTTCATCGGCCGCTACCATGAACAGCAGCACGCTGTTGCGCTCGATGTGGCGGAGGAAGCGCATACCTATGCCCTTGCCCTCGTGGGCGCCCTCGATGATGCCGGGGATATCGGCCATCACGAAGGAACGGTCGTCGTAATAGCGGACGATTCCCAGATTGGGTTCCAGGGTGGTGAACGCGTAATTGGCTATCTTGGGTTTGGCCGATGTGATGGCGGCCAGCAGGGTGCTCTTGCCCGCGTTGGGGAAGCCCACCAGGCCGACGTCGGCCAGCACCTTCAGCTCCAGGATAAACCAGCCTTCCTGGCCTTCTTCGCCGGGCTGGGCGTAGCGGGGAGTCTGGTTGGTGGCGCTTTTGAAGTGGTCGTTACCCCAGCCGCCCTTGCCGCCCTGGCAAAGGATGTATTCCTGGTCTTTTTCCACCAGTTCGGTGATGACTTCTTCCGTCTCGGCGTCCTTCACCACCACGCCCTGGGGAACTTCCAGGACAATATCTTCGCCGTTCTTGCCGCGCTTGAGGGCTTCGGCGCCGTTGCCTCCGTTCTCGGCCCTCACCACCTTGCGGTATCGCAGGTGGATGAGCGTCCAGAGCTGGGGATTCACCCGCAGGATGATGTGCCCGCCACGGCCGCCGTCGCCGCCGTCCGGCCCGCCCTTGGGCACGTATTTGGCGCGGTGTAGGTGTGCACTGCCGGCGCCTCCGTGCCCGCTGGCGCAGAAGATGCGTACGTAGTCTATGAAGTTGGATTCTGCCATGGTTGCTTACTCAGTATTGCTGCGGAAATTCAGGTCGAACAGGACTCCCACCGTAGCGCTGCCGAAAACGACGAAGCGGCCGCTGTGGTCCGTACGGAAGACTTTCTCGTTGGTGACGATGGCGTTAAGGTCCAGGGCTATGCTCATGAAGTCGTTGATGCGGAACTGGTTGAGCAAGCCGCCGCCTATTCCTACGTGTCCTTTGTGGGTGCCCAGGCTGGAGGCCAGTACGCCGCTCACCCTGGCATAGGGAACCGGATTCCAGACTCTCTTTGTGGAAGGGGATGTGAACGTGTTCATGACGTGCCAAAGGGCGTCGGCATGGAGCTGGTAAAAGCCGAAGAAGGTGTTCTCCGAGAACCAGTTGTTACCGGGATCGGCCGGACGGGCCAGGATGCCCTGCACGGTGCCGCGTACGCCGAATGCGGGTGTTATCCAGTCTCCTACGTACAGCATGCCGGCTGGGGAGGCCGGTGAGACTTTGGAGTTGTCGAATACCAGGTTGCATCCAATGCCGGTTCCTATGAACCAGCTATTATTCTTTTGAGCCTGTGAAACAGTGGGAACGGCCATCATGGCCAGAACCAGGATAAGGCAGGAAAGGGTTCTTTTCATAAGTGGGTATAAGAATTTATTCATGCAAAAGTACAAAAAAATGCTTATCTTTGAAAGATGAATAGCCTTGTGTTCCATTTTAGCGGCGCTTACCGGGAAGAGGGTTTCCTTTCCTGGCTGCAAGAGGCTCAGATTCTGGATTTTACCAGTTTGGAAGGCTGTTGCTGCTATTGTGACCCCGAGGCCCGGAAGAAGTTGGACGATGCTTTTCCGCAACCCTTGCCCCGGCTCCGGTGGCTGGATAGCGGAGACTACCATTACCTCTCCCACTTGCTGGCGTTGAAGGAAACCGCCCCTTTTCACCTGGTGCTGCTGGACAACCACCCCGACAACCAGGACGCCGCCTTTGAAGGAGTGCTGTCGTGCGGAAGCTGGGTTAAGGAAATGGAGGAGCAGAATCCGTTGCTTCAGGACGTGCTTACCATCGGCCCCGCCGGTTGCGCCAACGAGATTCCCGATGCCTGGCTGGAGCAAAGAAGGGGAGAGCGGGTGTACGTGTCACTGGACAAGGATATCATGGACCGGGCTTATGCCCGCACGGACTGGACCCAGGGAGGCCATTCGCTCAAGGACGTAGAGAAAGAACTGGGCCGATTGGCACAGAAGATGGAAATTGTGGCGGTGGATATTTGCGGGGAACTGGCTCCCTCCAAGGGCGCCACGCCGGAGGATCTCCGGATTAATTTGGAAACGAATATAGAATTATATCAATTAATAACCAACCTTTTAAAGTAACGCGCTAACTATGTCAGACGTTCAAATCCCTCTGGACCAGTTGCAGAAGACCTGCCTGTACGAAGCCCATGTGGCTTTGGGAGCCAAGATGAGCCCCTTCGCCGGATTCATGATGCCCATCCAATACAGTTCCATTACCCAGGAACACATGGCCGTGCGGCAGAAAGTGGGTATGTTCGACGTGTCCCACATGGGGGAAATCTTTGTGAAAGGGCCTGAGGCCGAAGCTTTTATCAACTACATCTTCACCAATGACATCCGTGGTTTCGAGCCCGGAAAGGTGCTCTATGGCATGATGTGCTATCCCGACGGAGGCACCGTGGACGATCTTCTGGTATACCGTGAGTATCTGGCCAACCATTTCCTGCTGGTGGTGAACGCCGCCAATATTGACAAGGACTTTGCCTGGATTCAGGAGCACGCCAAAGGCTTCGACTGCAAGCTGGACAATGCCTCCCCGCGTATCGGCCAGATTGCCGTCCAGGGCCCTGAGGCAGAAAAAACCGTCATCGAGGTTCTGGGCTATAAGGAAGCCGCCGATCTGGGCTTCTACACCTTCTGCGACGTAGAGTACAAGGGAGAACGCCTGATCCTGAGCCGCACCGGCTACACCGGTGAGGACGGTTTCGAGCTTTATACCACCCCGGAGAATATCGTGGAAATCTGGGACCGTCTCCTGAAGGCGGGTGTAGAGCCCTGCGGCCTGGGTTGCCGCGACACCCTCCGCTTCGAGGCCGGTCTGCCCCTGTACGGAGACGAACTGAGCCCGGAGATCAGCCCCGTGATGGCCGGTCTGGGCATGTTCTGCAAGTACGAGAAAGACTTTATCGGCAAGGAAGCCCTGCTGGACCAGAAGGCAGGCAACGTGGCCCGCAAGCTGGTGGGTATCGAAATCGAGGACAAGGCTATCCCCCGTGCCGGTTATCCGGTAGAGACGGCCGATGAGAAAGAGGTGGGCGTGGTCACCACCGGCTACCATTCCCTTTCCCTGGACAAGAGCATCTGCTTTGCCCTGGTAGACAAGGAGTACGCCGCCCTGGATACCCCGCTGAACATCCGCATCCGCAAGAAAGTGTTCCCCGGCAAGGTGGTCAAGAAGAGATTCTATCAAACAAACTATAAAAAATAAAACACAAACACTATGTCTAAGATTCTTGAAGGTTTAAAGTATTCTGAATCCCACGAGTGGGTAAAGGTAGAGGGTGACGTGGCCGTTATCGGCGTTTCCGACTTCGCCCAGAAAGAGATGGGTGACATCACCTATGTGGATATGCCCGAGGTGGACGACGAAGTGACGGCCGGTGAGGAATTCGGCGCCCTGGAGAGCGTGAAGGCCTCTTCCGAGCTCTTCAGCCCGGTTTCCGGAACCGTCGTGGAAGTGAATTCCGAGCTGGAAGACACCCCCGAGAAGGTGAACGAGGACGCTTTCGGCGCCTGGATTATCAAGGTCAAGATGTCCGATCCTTCCGAGCTGGACGCCCTCATGGACGCCGCCGGTTACAAAGCTGCAATCGGCGAGTAAGATGGCCCAGCTTCCTTATTTACCCCAGACGGAAGCGGATATCAGGGCCATGCTGGCCCGAATCGGCGTGAACAAGCTGGAAGACCTGTACAGCGACGTTCCCGCCAAGTTCCTGCACAAGGGTGCCTATGCCCTTCCGGACGCCCTGTCCGAGCAGGAGATCCGCGACTATTTTGCCTCCCTGGAGGCCATGAACGCCCGGCTGAAGGTGTTCGTGGGTCAAGGCGCCTACGACCACTACACGCCGTCCGTAATCCCTTACCTGTGCTCCCGTTCGGAGTTCCTTACGGCTTACACTCCCTATCAGTGCGAGATTTCCCAGGGTACGCTCCGTTACATCTTCGAGTACCAGAGCATGATGTGCGAGCTCACCGGCCTGGACGTCTCCAATGCCTCCATGTACGACGGCCCCACCGCCGCCGCCGAGGCCATGAAGATGGCCATTGCCTGCGCCCGCAAGAAGACCCGCGTGCTCCTTTCGGCCACCCTCCTTCCCAACGTGATTGCCGTGGTTAAGACCTACGCCAAGTTCCATGGGGTGGAG
This sequence comes from Bacteroidales bacterium, assembly GCA_017617475.1. Next base: position 14,281 of record JAFZWC010000025.1, on the reverse strand, counting down.
ATCGGCCTCATTCCTGCCGACGGCGGCCAGACTTCCCTGAAGGCCCTGAAGGCCGAACTGGCCAAGGACGACGTGGCCGGCGTGATTGTGCCTTCCGTGAACCGTTACGGCATTGTGGAAGACCATAGCGGCTTTGCCGACGCCATCCACGAGGAAAAGGGCATTCTGGTAGAGTACTGCGACCCTTCGGCCCTTGCCGTGGTCAAAACACCCGCCGAATGGGGTGCCGACGTTGCCGTAGGCGACGGTCAGTCCCTGGGCCTGCCGCTCTGCTATGGCGGTCCTTACGTGGGCTTCATGACGGTGAAGAAAGAGCACATGCGCAAGATGCCCGGCCGCATTGTGGGCCAGACGCTGGACAAGCAGGGCCGCCGCGTGTTCGTTCTTACCCTTCAGGCCCGCGAACAGCACATCAAGCGCGAGAAAGCCACTTCCAACATCTGCTCCAACGAGAGCCTCATGGCCCTCTGGGTCACCGTGTACCTGTCCCTGATGGGTCCGGAAGGCATGAAGCAGGTGAACAAGCTCAGCGCCGACGGTGCCCATTACCTGAAGGCCGAACTGCTCAAGACCGGCCAGTTCGAGGACGTGTTCCCGGACAAGCCTTTCCTCAAGGAGTTCGTGCTCAAGTATAAGGGTACCGGCCTGAAGGAGCGCCTGGAGAAGGCCGGCTTCTTCGCCGCCCTGGATACGGAAGAGGGTTATGTGAGCTTCTGCGTCACGGAGAAGCGTACCAAGGAAGAAATCGACCGGCTGGTCGCAACGGTAAAGGAGGGCTAGACTATGAAATACTACGACAAACTCGTTTTCGAACTCTCCCAGGAAGGCCGTACCGGTTTCTCCCTGCCCGTGAACAAGTATCCGGCCGCCCCGGAGGTTCCCGCCGGGCTGCGCCGCCAGTCGGCCCTTAACCTGCCGCAGGTGAGCGAACCGGACGTGGTGCGCCACTATACCAACCTCTCCCAGATGAACTTCGGCGTAGATACCGGCTTCTATCCGCTGGGCTCCTGCACCATGAAGTACAATCCCAAGATTAATGAGGAGATGGCTGCCCTGCCCGGCTTCGCCGGCCTGCATCCGCTCATGGAAGACAGCCTGGTGCCCGGTGCCCGCAAGGTCTACGAGGAAATGAACAAGGCTCTGGCTGCCATCACCGGCATGCATACCTTTACCTTCGACCCTTGCGCCGGTGCCCATGGTGAGCTCACGGGCCTCATGATCATGCGTCAGTATCACTTGAACAGGGGAGACCTGGCCCGCACCAAGGTCATTGTCCCGGACAGCGCCCACGGCACCAATCCCGCTTCGGCCGCCGTCTGCGGCCTGGAAGTGGTGGAGGTGAAGTCCCTGGAGAACGGCCGGATTGACGTGGATGCCCTGAAGCCTCTGCTGGGTCCGGACATCGCCGGTATCATGATGACCAATCCCAACACCCTGGGTCTGTTTGAAACCCAGATTGAGGAGATTGCCTCCCTGGTGCACGGCATCGGCGGCCTGTTGTATTACGACGGCGCCAACATGAACCCGCTCATGGGTGTGGTGCGTCCCGGTGACATGGGATTCGACATCATGCACCTGAACCTGCACAAGACCTTTTCCACGCCGCACGGCGGAGGCGGTCCCGGTTCCGGTCCCGTGGGTGTAGCCAAGCATCTGGAAGGCTGCATTCCGGCCATCAAGGTGTCCGGTTACCACGGCAACTTCGGCGTTATCCTGCGCGCGTATGCCTACATCCTGTCGCTGGGCAAGGACCACCTGCAGAAGGTGGGACAGTACTCCGTGCTGGGGGCCAACTACATCAAGGAATGCCTCAAGGACGTGTACAAGCTGCCCATCGAGGGCGTGTGCAAGCACGAATTCGTGTTTGACGGCCTCATCAACGACGGCGCCCACGACGACGTGCCCGGCGCCACCACGCTGGATGTGGCCAAGCGTCTGCTGGACTACGGTTTCCACGCACCCACCATCTACTTCCCGCTCCTGTTCCATCAGGCCCTTATGATTGAACCTACGGAAACGGAGAGCAAGGAGACGCTGGATGCGTTCATCGAGGTCATGAGAAAGATTGCGGCCGAGGCTGCCGAGGATCCGAACCTCCTCCACGAAGCCCCGCACAACACGCCCATCTCCCGCCCCGACGAAACCACCGCCGCCCGTAATCCTATTCTCAAATTTCAGGATACGATTTAATTAGAAAAGATATACCCCCGGAACCCCTCCGCTTCGCTGCGCGAAGCTCCGGCCCTCCCATTGTCTATTGACCCGACATGAAAGCAAGCTTTCCGTCGGATCAATAGCCAACGGGCCCCTCCCTCTAATAGCCGAGGGTGGCTAAGGTTCCGGGGGTATATCTTTTCTATTATTACTATACTATTACTTTCCTTCTTTATTTGTATCTTTGCGGTCTTCCATGAAAGAGCGTACGTTACATACCATCCTGGATGGCTTTCAGAAGATGGAGCTGGAGGACCTGGGAAGTATCCTGGGGAACGAGCTGAGCCCGCGTCTGAGAAAGTCGCAGCTGGTGGAGCAGTTGCACAGCTACCTGCACGCGGAGCCGCGCAGGTGGATGTCGCATCTGATGGAGCGGGATGTGCGCCTGCTCCGGGAACTGGTGCATGCCGGTCCGGAGAAGGTGCAGTACCAGGATTTTGCCGATTACCCCTCTTTGCTGGAGGTGACCGGCCTGGTGCAGTATGACGATTCCGACGAGAACTTCCACAAGGTGTGGATCAGCCGGGAAATGTACGACATTGTGGCGCCGGATGTGGAGAAGGTGCTCCGTTCCTGCGAGAAGAGCGGCCAGTTCGAGGTGGAACGCGTGGGCCTGGGCTATCTGAACCTGTATGGGATTCTGCCCACGGAGCGTTTCATTGACCTGGTGATGGACTGGTATGAGGAGGCCCACGGAGGAGACTTCAAGGAGCTTTCCAAGATGCTGCACCAGAGTCCGCTGGTGAAGATGTACCGCTATACCGACGAATGGGGAGATTATGTGTGCTCGCCCTGTGTGGAGAATGTGGAAGAAATCTTTACCCAGCGTAAGGCGCTGGGCCAGAAGCATTTCAAGCCCTTTACGGCGGCCGAGGCCCGGGAAGCGGGTGCCGGTGCGCCATACTTTACCATCGGCCTTAAGACGCCCGAGGGAATGAGACTGGAGCAGATGTACCGCCGCGTAGGGTACGAAGGCTATGAGCTGGTAAAGGCCCAGCACGATACCTGGATGGAGGCGCAGTACACCATTGAGCAGAACGACGCCCTGTTCCAGCCGCTGCTGGACAGCCCCATGAGCCCGGACCTGGACGAGGACAGCTGGCTGGCCTGTTGCCAGATTGTCAGCGATTACGCCGACAGCGTTCCCAAGTGGTTCCTGTGCGGTTACAGCGCCGCGGAGGCCGATACCTGCAAGGCCGACTGGCCCGCCTGGCACACGCCGCGCCCGGAAGAGCCCGTACAGGCCACCGACGAGTATCCCCACTGGACCATGCCCGAGCCCACCATTTCGGAGGGCTATGCCGGGGACCTCAATTCCGATTTTCTGCCCCTGGGCTTCGCCATTCCGCATGTAGCCCCTGACGATCCCTGCCCTTGCGGCAGTGGCCTGCGTTATTGCCGTTGTCACGGAAAATACCTTTCCTAGTATGGAAATCAAGCCCGTTGCGTACTACAAGGGGCCTTTTGGCTCCAAGTTCGGCATTCCCCGCCAGAGCGGCCTGGCCCGCGAGGTAGAAGGCCGGATTGTCTTTGCCGATGAATTCCGTGTGCGGGAGGCACTGCGGGGGCTGGAAGGGTTCAGCCGCCTGTGGCTCATCTGGGGTTTCAGCGCCAACAAGCCCGCCAAAGGGGAGTGGCAGCCCACCGTGCGGCCTCCGCGGCTGGGGGGCAATACCGCCATGGGCGTCTGGGCCACGCGCTCGCCGTATCGGCCCAATCCTCTGGGCCTCTCTTGTGTAGAACTGCAAAGGATTGATGGCATGGAACTTGTGATAAGGGGAGCGGACCTGATGGACGGGACGCCTATCTATGACATCAAGCCTTATGTGGCCTATGCCGACAGTTTCCCGGATGCGCTCTGCGGTTTTGCCAGTGAGGCGCCCGCAAAGAAGCTCCGGGTAGTTATTCCCGAGGAGATTCCGCTGGACCGGCGCCAGCGCCTGATATTGGAAGAAGTGTTGTCCCTGGATCCCCGCCCTGCCTATCAGGACCAGGCCGATAAGGAATATGGAATGCCCTTTGAAGGGGGAGAACTCCATTTCCGGGTAGAAAACGAAGTATTAACAGTTAGCAAGTACCTTTTATGAAGAAGTATTGGATGGTTGCGGCCCTGTGCCTGCTTTTCCCCCTGGTATCCCTGAACGCCCAGGAAGAGTCCAAGATGAACAAGAAGAACCTGGTGGTGAAGGAATGGAATACCGACGCCAAAGGCTCCCACAAGGTGTTGGACCACGTGACCACGTATAATTCCGATGGCCGGAAGATAGAGGAGATTGAATACAATACCGACGGGCAGAAATGGCGCAAGCGCTATGAATACGACGCCTCCGGCAAGTTGAGCAAGGAGTACGTTTACGACCAGCGTAACCGGCTCCAGACGTATAAGACCTTCGAATTCAACGAGTTTTCCAAGAAAAAGGTACAATATACCTACAACCCCAAGGGGAGGCTTATCGGCATCAAGCAATTCGAGTATGTAGCACAGTAAGGCCTAGCGGCCGTTTCTGAATTCGGACGGGGTTTGCCCCGTCTTTTTTTTGAAGAAACGGGAGAAGTACGACTGGTCCGGAAGGCCTGTCCGGGCCGATACGTCGGCGATGGAAATGCTCGGGTCCTTGAGCAGCATCTTGGCTATGTTCAGGCGGGCAATCTCTATCCAGTCAATGGCCGTGCGGCGCGTACGGTTCTTGACGGTCTTGTTAAGGTAGTTGGGTGTAACTCCAAGAATATCGGCATATTCCGATACCGATAAGGGCGTTTTGTCCCTTTCGAAAACCAACTGGAGAAAGCGCTCCGACACGGCGGCCACTTTCCCACCCGGCCTGAGTTGCCCCAGGATAAGGTCCAGTGCGCTCTGGATGAATCTCTTGTCCTTGTCTTCGTAGGCGGTGTGCATGCGTTTGAACAGCGCGCCCATGAAGACGGCATCCTCGAACCAGAAGCTCTGCTGGATGAGGGAATTGGAACGTAGGACCGAGTAGGAGGCATCCTTGACGAATTCCAGGACGAAGCTGCCGTCATAGCCCTGGCAGTTGTTGAAGTACTTGATGTCGATGCTCTTCTCCGGCGGGACCAAGACCAATTGGCCGGGGCTCACGAGGATGTTCTGGCCGTCAATCTCGGCCAAAACCTCTCCTTCCAGGAGGAAGCAATAGACATAGACGGCGTGCTTCCGGGGTTTGGGCTGGAAAGAGGTGTAGCCCTTTGCGTTGAGCTCATACAGGGAAAACTGGTTTTTCATAGTCTTAAAAATCTACGTCGAATCCGACATTTATGGTGAAGTTTCTATTGGCTTCGGGAAGGCGGTGGGTCAGGCGCCAGAATGCGTCTATCCGGAGGACGCGGAAGATGTTGGACAGGCCCACACCCACCTCTACGTATGGCTTTTCCAGGGTTCCGGAGCCCGGAGGAAGGCGGAAGGGTGCGTTCCGGCGGTTGGCATCGGACAGCGTGCCCCAGGCGACGCGGGCGGTGACCACTTCGCGGAGGTCCAACTTCTTGATGAGCGGAATCTTACCCAGGAAGAATCCGTTGAAGTTGTGCTCGTAAAAACCTGATATCCAGCGGTCCGATATAAACTCATAGTAGTCCATGCAGCTGAATGCCGAACGATCCATGAAGTAACTCCGGTTGCTCTCGTGAAGCTTCAGGAGGGGATAGGGGATGCTGCCCCAGATGGCACCTCCCTCCATACGGAATTGCCCGAATCCCATGGCATGGGACGGTATCTTCCAGTAGATGTTGGCGGTGGTGCGCAGGTAGGAAATATCGTCCTTGGTGATCCCTTTTATTCCACCCATCACGTCCAGGGTAAGGATGGGATATTTGGAATAGAGGTAAGTCTTTTTGAAAGTGTTGCGGGTTACGCGTTCGTCCTTGGAAAAACGCAGGCTGCCGTGCAGGGTATGGGCCGAAAAGCTCTCCTGGATGCTTCCGTCGGGCCTTATGAAGGGCACGCTTTCACTGCCCCAAACGCGGGCCGACGTCCACTCCAGGGAGGCGTTGACGGAAGGGGAGAACTCGTGCTCGTACAGGGCGTCGAAGGCCCGGACCATGCTCTGAAGGTTGGTGTAGGAGCGCGCCACCATGGAGGTGGCTACCGTCTGGGACGAGAAGATGCCGTCGGCGCTGCCGAACTGGCTGAAGTCGTGGCGGGCGGTAAAGGACAGTTTGCGCGTGCGTTCCCGGCCCAGCATAATCTCGGCCGAGGCCTGCCATTTGGGTGTTTTGTCCTTTAAGCCGTAGGCGAAGTAGCCGCCCAGGCGCACTACCTCCGAAAACTTCTTGTAGGTGCGTCCGCCCAGTTGCAGGCGGACACCTTCGGTCTCGTTGTAGGCGACCCACTGGGCCCAGGGGCCCAGCTCGAAGCCCAGGACGGGAATCTGGATATATCCACCGAAAAGGGCGTGCGCAAGGCCGTAACTGTTCTTGTAGAAGCGGGTCTGCTGGAAATCTTCAATCATGTCGAAGATGCCCTGCTCACGGGGCTGCAGGGGAATGGGACGGAGGGTGGCCCATAGCTGCTTGTCGCCTACCTGCACATCTCTCTCCACCACCTGGTTGGGGGACGTGAGGGCGTCCCGGTCCTGGATGGGGCCGAATTCGGGCTCCTGGAACGAGAGTTGCCGTCGGCCCAGGAAGGACAGAATGCGGGAAGAGTCGCTGGTGGCAATGGAGAAGTCTATGAACAGGCGTTCGTCGTCGAAGAACCAGCGTCCCTCGGGCGTGCGGCGGTTCTGGATGTCTACATTGATATGGCGGATCCAGTTCACGTTGGAATCTTTGGAGAGGGCCGCATGCACGCTCCGGATGCCGAAGTCCTGTGCGTCAATATGCATTTCGCCGTCCAGGGTGGGGGAGGTGACCAGTTTCTTGGGATGGAAGCGGAGTACGTAGGTTTTTCGGCCCTCCACCTGAAGGGAATCCACCAGGTAATAGTTGTAGAAGACCTGCGAACTGGCGGCCACGGGGTTGGGAATCTCCAGATTGAGGACGGTAATGCTTCTTTTGAAGAAATTGGCCCTCATCAGGTGGGCGCCCGTATACTGGCGCAGGACGTTGTTCTCTTCGAAGCCGGACATGTGGCTGTAGCGCATCACTTCCCGCTGGAATTCGGGATCCTGGCTGTGATACAGGTCCGATATGTTCTCCGAGATAAGGGCGGGGATGAACGCCTGGCCGGTGATGGCCGAAGTATCGGCATACTTTTTCATGAAGCCCAGATTCCGGCCGATGACGCCGGTATTCATGAGGTTCTCCATGTGGGTGACGTCCAGCTCTATCTTGCTGTACAGGCGGCTGCTCCAGTCAGGGGCTTTGTCGGGGTCGTGGACTTCCAGGTTCTGGCTTATCCTGCGCAGGATGGACTTGATGTAGCGGTTGTCGGGCTTTACCAGGGCGGCATTCAACTGCCGGGGATCTTGCCGGAGGGTGAAGTTGATTTCGGCGAAGGTTCCCTGTTGGACGGGAACGGAGAGGCTTTCATAGCCTATGAGCTGGGCCGTGAGGATACGGGCTTCGGGAGAACGGGTTTCCAGGCTGTAGCGGCCTTCCATGTCGGTGGATATGCCGATGGTGGTGCCGTCAAAGTACACGCCCACGAAGGGAAGGGGCTCGCCGGTGTCGGCATCCTTCACCATGCCGCGCACACGGGTGGTGCCCTGTGCTGAAGCTATGATGCTGACAAGCAGAAACAACAATATGACCCCTGACCTTTTCATTATTACTCAAAGGTAAGGTAAAAAAAGGAAAAGTACAAGAGGACTAGCTGTACAAGAAGTTCAAAAGGGCCAGTTTGGACTTTTCGGGCAGGTAGCGGACCAGGGCACCCACGGCGGCGTAGTCTATTCTGGGAATCACCCGTACGCGCATGTGCTTGCGCCGGAGCTGCTTCAGGATGGCCTTGCCGATGACTTCGGGAGCCATGCCGCCCTGCTCGTCGGCCTCTATCTTCTTGAGGTTCTTGTCCATCTTGGCACGGTAGGGGGAATTAGGATCCTGGGCCGCCACATTGAGTTTGCGGGCTCCGGTGAAGCCGGTGGCTACGTCACCGGGCAGGACGCTGCAGCATTGGATGCCGGTGCCCTTGAGCTCCAGGGACAAGGACTCGGAAAGGGACAGAAGGGCGGCTTTCACCGAGGAGTAAAATCCCTGGAAGGGGAGCTGCAGGATGGCCATCACGGAGGTGACGGTTATGATGCGGCCATGTCCCTGTTTACGGAAAACCGGCAGGCAGGCCTGGATGGTTTTGAGTGCGCCGAAGTAGTTGGTTTCGAACTGGCTGCGGGCTTCTTCTTCCAGCGTCCCTTCAATGGGGCCGTAGATGCCGTTTCCGGCGTTGCACACCACGGCGTCCAGCCTTCCTTCCCGGGCTACGATATCGGCCACTACGGTCTCCGTGAGGGCGGCGTCGTTCACGTCCAGTTTAACGGCGCTGACGCCTTCGGTGGGCGTTTCAAGGGTTCCGCGACGGCTGCCTGCGTAAACTCTCATACCGGCCTGGGCCAGCAGGCGGGCGGTGGCGGCACCAATTCCGCTGCTGCCTCCGGTTACCAGAACTACTTTTACTTCTTCCATAATTCAGAACGTAATGTGAAGGATTCGGGAAGGGGCATCTCATAGACGCTGCGCCGGAGGAAGGCCTTGAATTCCTGGTCCGAAACGGCGTCCTGCTGCTCTACCGTAATGATTTCTCCTATACCCATGCGGGGATGCGTACCCCGTTTGTTAAAGAGCTCGTGAAAAAGCCGGACAAAGCGGATGCGGTAGTCCAGCAGTCCCAGACCATAATAGAACCAGGTATTCCGGTCGAAAAAGCGGATGGGGACTATGGGTACCCGCGCTTTGCGGATGAGTTTGATGGCGGCATCCTGCCAGTCCCTTTCGCTCAGGGTCCAGCCCTGGCGGGGCTTCAGGTCGGCCACGGCGCCGGAGGGGAAGATGGCCAGCGGCTCGCCTTCGCGAATCTGCAACAGAGCGGCCTTGACGCCGTTGATGCTGGTGGAAGTGGCGCCGCTTTTGGTGGCCAGAGTGGGATTCACGGAGATGAAGCTGGGCGCGAGGCCCTTGATCCACATGAGGAATTCATTCACCATCACCTTGGTTTTGGGCCGTACGTGACCCAGAACGTCCACCAGACAAATGCCGTCCACGTGTCCGTAGATGTGATTGGCTATGGCAATGAAAGGACCTTCCGGGAGCTTCTCCAGCCTGTCGGCATTCCCTATACGGAAATCGATGCCCACGCCTTCCAGGATGCCTCCAGCAAAATCGGGTCCGTCGGCAATGCCGGCTTCGCTCACCTGGTGGTGAATCTTGTTCACCTTGTCAATCCCCGTGAGCTTGAGGCCTATTTTGAATAAAAGCTTTCCTTTCCATCCTTTGAAGATGGGGGAAAGCTCGTTGGCCGCTTGTTCGTGGGTAATAACGTACATCTATTCCTGTTTCTTGGGCGGGTCTATCTTGCTGTAGTAGGCGGCGTCGCGGAAAAAGCCCACGATGTAGAAGACGATGAGCAGGACGGCCACACATACGGCAATATAGTCGAACAGGCCCACATGGAACTCGTTGTGGAATAGCCAGATGGTCTTTTTCCAAGTGGTGAGCCAGGGAATATAGATGAACGCGATGTTCACGAGGATGAGCATGAGCCGGAATTCGGTGGGGCCGAGGCCGCCGTACGTCAGACGCATCTCTCCTTTGAGGTGGCAGTCTATGTACACGTAGATGCTAAGCATGAAATAGCCCACCAGGGCCAGCATGGCAAAGCTCATATTCACCAGCGGGCTAACACCTACGCCGATGAACATGATCATCTCGTTCAGGACATCCACGTTGTGGTCGATAAAGAAACCATAGGTTTTGCGCTGGGCGTTGCGTACGCGGGCCAGGCTGCCGTCCAGGGAATCGCCGAACCAGTTGACTAGCAGGCCGAAGCAGCTGAGCCACAGCCATTTGAGGTTCAGGTTGGACAGGGCATAGCCGGTGGCCATGATAAGAGAGCCCAGGAAGCCCACGAACGTGAGCATATCGGAAGTGACCCAGGAAGGCATCCTTTCGGCCAGCCATACCAGCACTTTCTTTTCGTAGGGATTCAGGATGGAAGTCTGAATCCTCGAGGCTTGCTTCTTTTCTTCAGACATTATTCAGCACAGTTAGTGAAATACAAAGTTAGCAATAATTCCTTTAACTGTCATCGTTTTTGGAAGCGTCTGAGCAGCTTGCGGAGATGTTGCAGGCCCAGGGCCATGAAGGAGGCGGCGTGGCGCTCCCGCTTTTCGGGATACATTTCCTCGAAGTTGATGAGGATGCCGGAATCGTAAACATCTCCGAATTCGTCGTTGATGCCCGTCCCGAAATAATCCATGGTAGGGGACAGGTTCATGTAGGTGTTCACCAGCGGGGGAATGAATACGCCCATTTTGGTTACTTCGGCCTTGAGCACCTTGTATCCTTCTTTGAAATCCAGGCCTTTGAACAGTTTGGAATAACGCCGGGAGTTCTCTACCTTCACTTCTTTGCGGATGCGGATGAGCCGACTGTTCTTGCCGAAGTATTTCTTGAGGAAAACCATAATCATTTCCCGGGCCTCGGTGGGGTATCCGCGGTAGATGGTGGCTTTGCCGAAGAAGTATTTGATGCGGCGGTTATAGAGGATGCCGATGGCGGCTATGCCGTCGAAGAGGTTGTCCAGGGCGTAGAGGCTCTTGGCTCCGGCCTTGGAACTCTGGTATTCCACGGAAACGAAGCTTCGGCCCAGTTCCAGCGTATAGGGAAGGTAATCCTTGAGGAAACGCTTGGAAAACTCGAACATGTGGGACGAGGTAAGGATGGGCTGGCCGAAACGGTTGAAAACGGCTTCGTCGCAGAGGCAGAAACGGTAGCCGCCGATGATTTCCTGGGCGTCCGGATCCCAGAGAACCAGCTGCTTGTAGCCATAGGCGGGATTGGTGTCAAACTCGTCTATATCCAGTTCGCGGCCGGTGCCTCCGCCGTCGTTGCGGAAGGCTATTTCCCTTAATCGGCCTATTTCCCTTATGACGTTAACGGATTCGGGGCCGACGATATACAGCTCGTTTCCGGCGCGGTTGGTCTTGCGCAGGAGGGTTTTTTCGTGCAGCTCGGACAAAAGGGCTTCCCTGTCTACGGGGGCTATGATGGGTTTCATGGTTCGGGTTCTAATACTCATGCTAAGTTAGGCCAATTTTGTGACAATTACAAAAATTAGTAAATTTGTAAACTATGAGAAGAAGAGTGGAGATTCTCCGTAAGTTTGTCATGTTCTCCCTGACGAGTGTGGCAGGCACCATTGTAGACCTAGGTTTGCACTGGGTGCTGGGCCATTTCGCTTTCAAAGACTCTTACTGGGAGAGTTTCTGGATTGCTCCTACCATCTCCTTCGAGGTGGCCACCCTCACCAACTTCTTCATAGCCTATTACCTGGTGTGGAAAGAAAGGGTATCCAAGCCCGGGAGTTTGCGTTCCCTTTTCCGTCACCTGGCGGCCTACAATGCCACTTGTGTAGGAGGATACATACTCAAATTCATAGCCATGCAGGGATTCCATTTCCTGTTCGTCTCCCTGAACTGGCTGCAAGACTGGTCGGTGGAACCGGTGTTCTGTAACCTCCTGGGCCTGTGCTTCTCGGGCTGCTTCAACTTCGTGATGAACGAGTTCGTTATCTTCAACAAGCAAAAAGTAGAAAAGGATTATGGCGAATAACCCACTTGATACCCAGTTGCTGGACAGGGCCATCGTGTTTGCCGTGAAGGCGCACGCCGGTACCGAGCGCCGCGGAAAGGGCTTCCCTTACATAGTTCATCCCATGGAAGCCATGGAGATAGTAGCCACCATGACGCCGGACCAGGAACTCCTGGCCGCCGCCGCCCTGCACGACACCGTGGAAGACACGGATGTGACGGTAGAGCAGATAAGGGCCGAATTCGGCGCGCGCGTGGCCTCGCTGGTGGCGGCCGAAAGTGACGATGTGGTGGAAGGCGTAAGCGAGGAGGACAGCTGGCACGCCCGCAAGCAGGCGGCCATCGACCGCCTGGCCCACGCCTCGCACGATGCCAAGATGGTGGCCCTGGGGGACAAGCTGTCCAACATGAGGGCCATCGCCCGCGACTACGCCGTCCAGGGCGACAAGCTCTGGTCCCTGTTCCATGCTCCCGACCCCAAGGACCACGAGTGGCACTACCGCGGCCTGGCCGATTCCCTCCGCGAACTCTCCGACACTTTCGCGTTCAAGGAGTTCGAAAGCTTGATTGACCAGGTATTTGGTTCAAAAGCCTAATTATCCGGAAGAAAATTATTTTTTGTGCAGTAGCCCAAAAAACCAATTTTCTTCCGGAAAAGACACGCATAATAAATTTTGCAGATTCGGGAAATACTGCTATATTTGCATTCCCGTTACGGTACTATGGCCGAGTGGTTAGGCACAGGTCTGCAAAACCTGCTACAGCGGTTCGATTCCGCTTGGTACCTCTCAAAATGCCCTTGGAGACACTCCAGGGGCATTTGCTTTTCCAAAAAGTTCCCACAAAGTTCCCACATTCTACGAGGTTGGTCGCTACCAGCCAGAACCCAGCCAGATCGAAAAGATTTTCCTCCTTCGAAGCAAGGTTTTTCCCCTCCTCTAGGGTTTCCCACTTTGTGGCTGTTTTGATTTCCACATATTCTTCCCATTTTGCGAGCAGATAACCCACACTGTCTTGCACTATGAAGATACTTCTCGATAATGGCCATGGGATTGATACTCCCGGCAAGCGGAGCCCGGGCGGCTTCTTCCGCGAATATGCATACACTCGTTTCCTGGCAAAACAGATCCAGATTGCTCTCTCGGAGTTGGGCTATGATGCCCGGCTTCTGGTACCGGAGCTGGAAGACATCTCCCTCCCCGAGCGCTGCCGGCGTGTCAACCAGATCTGCTTGGAATCTGGGAGCGTGCCGGTGATCCTTCTCTCTATTCACGTCAATGCTGCAGGAAACGGCCAGGAATGGATGAACGCCCGTGGTTGGAGCTGCTACACCACCCGGGGCAAGACAGCCGCTGATGGCCTTGCAACCAGCCTGTATGAGGCGGCAAAAGAACACCTCCCTGGGATGCGGCTTCGCACGGACTATTCGGATGGTGATCCTGACATCGAGAGTAACTTCTACATCCTCCGCCATACCAGCTGCCCGGCCGTCCTTACGGAGAATCTTTTCATGGATAACAAAGAGGACGTGGCCTTCCTGGAGTCTCCAGAAGGTTCCCAGGCCATCATCAATCTCCACGTTGAAGGAATCCTCAAATACCTATCTATATAAGAAGTAGCCCCGGCAATCCATCAGGAAAACCGGGGCTTACTGTATGCCGACAAATGGGAATTTACCTATTTTTGTTCAATCTTTCTCATCTTCTCCAAAACGTGGAATTTCTCACATTCTTCCTTCGGCCAAACATGTTTGGAGTCTTTGTCTGCAAGCAGTTTTATCGGGAGCATAAGACTGCAGAATGATACCGGCAACAGCAGCACACCTGCTGCCAGGTAGTACCACCATGTCAGTGAGAAATGAGATGCCACATACCAGATGTAGTATATTCCCACGGGAATGAGAATGAACAGCATCGTTGCAACGCCGGGATTATACAGCCGCTTCATCTTGATGTTGAAGATGATGCCGTGGATGATGATCTGCGTCATGGAGAAATACATCAGCATCAGTCCCCAAATGTAGCAGTCGCTGAAGATGATTCCGGCGATATAGAGCGGATACATGATGCACACGTTGCAGACGAACGAAGTGTTTTTGTTCATCGGATAGCGGTCGAACTTCTCGTGTTCACCGGACTGCACGATGTTCCATACCATCGGGAATCCTCCCGGCAGCACATATTCTTCAAACTGATGAATGATGAGTCCCATGTAGCCCACAATCATGATTCTCCGAACAGGGTCGATGTGTTCACCAAACAAGGACATCAATATGGCGAGTATCACGAAAATGATTCCGCCTACATAATACCAATTGTTACGATACCAATTCATAGTTTTATAGTGCAAATATGGCAAACGGGACGGTT